>NZ_JBEHFR010000004.1:0-117470 GCF_040225635.1 Corynebacterium sp. KPL2830
AAGTGAAATAATCCTAATACCAGCACGCCAGACCGGCTAAACATATAACTTCACCAACACATCCTGTCGTTTAGGCCTTTACCCAAAGCTATATATCCACGGCGGTCCAGGGTGATATGTGCGGCTCACCGCAGGAATGTGCGCTACCACACAGCAGTGTTTAACATTAGCTATACGTCTATTGGCTAATGGCGTGCGCCAGGCGGGCGCCAGTGACTTTTAAAGGAGCGCAATGCAGACCTCCCTGGGACTGACCCTGATGGGACTGGCCATCATCTTTGTGACGGTGGGCATCCTCATCCGGGGCCGCGTTAATCCCATTATTCCCATGACCTTGGTGCCCGTCATCGGCGCTGTGATAGCCGGTTTCGGCGTAGAAGATATAGCGGATTTCTTCGGCGAAGGCTTAAGCTCTGTCATCAACGTCGTGGTGATGTTCATCTTCGCCATCATTTTCTTCGGCATTTTGCAAGATGTGGGACTTTTTACTCCGGTGATCCGCAGCCTCATTAAGGCGACCCGCGGCAATGTCATGGCCGTGACCATTGGCACGGCCGCCATCGGTATCGTGGCGCACCTCGATGGATCGGGTTCCACGACCTTTCTTATTACGATTCCCGCATTGCTGCCGCTGTACCGGGCGCTGCACATGTCCCGCTATGTGCTGATTACCATCGTGGCCCTAGCCGCTTCGGTGATGAATATGGTCCCGTGGGGCGGGCCACTGGGGCGTGCCGGTGCGGTGGTTGAGCAAGACCCCAACGATATCTGGCTGCACTTATTGCCCATCCAAGGTGTGGCAGTGGTCCTCATCTTCACCATTGCCGCCCTGTTGGGATGGCGCGAAAAGCGCCGTTTGGTCAAGCTGCAGGAAAGCGGCGAAATCAAGGGCTCTATCTCTGTGGACGTGAATTCCTTGGCGGATGATTTTTCCGCCAAGCAGGCCGAGGAACAGCAGAAACTCGGGTTCAGGTACAGGAAATCCCGGTGGGTGACCATCGCGAATATCGTCGTTGCTTTGGCCGTGCTTGCTGCCCTGCTTTCGGGCTTGCTGCCACCGGCGCCCGCGTTCCTTATTGCTACCACCATTGCCTTGGTGGTCAACTTCGACGGCGCGATGGAGCAGGGCGATGCCTTGCGGCGCCACGCCCCCAACGCTTTGTCCATGGCTGGAGTGATCATTGCGGCCGCGATGTTTTTGGGCGTGCTCAATGAGACCAAGATGCTAGAAGAAATCGCGCTGAGCCTGGTGAATATTCTGCCGGAAGGAGTGGCACCGTATCTGCACGTCATCGTGGGATTCTTTGGGGTTCCGCTAGACCTGTTGACCTCCACGGATGCGTATTACTTCTCGGTACTGCCCATTGTCCAAGGCACGGTGGAGTCCTTCGGCGTCAGCGGAATGGGCGCTGCGAGCGCCCTCATTATCGGCAACGTGGTGGGAACCTTCGTCTCCCCATTTTCGCCAGCGCTGTGGCTGGCGCTGGGACTGGCGGATGGTCAGATGGGCAAGTACCTCAAGATAGCCTTCCCCATCGCATGGATATTTTCCATTATCCTCGTCGCCATCGCATTCTTTACCGGGATGCTGGCCTAAGCGGGCCTGGAATCCAAGGGCCCTATAGGGATAGAAATAGCCCGCAGTTTCCTGCGGGCTATTGTCGGGATAACAGGATTTGAACCTGCGACCTCTTCGTCCCGAACGAAGCGCGCTACCAACCTGCGCCATATCCCGGTCACTGCTTAAAAGCAGTACTGAGATACTTTAACGCATGGTGAATGAGATCGACAAAACGGCAGGTCTAGTCCACCTCAGTGATCCTCAACAGGGTGGCCGAGGGGCGGCAGAATAAACGCACCGGGGCGAATTTGGACGTGCCCAAGCCATTGGAGACGTGCATCTTCATCGGGCCGAAATCGTGCAGGCCCTGTGCGCGCGGGCGGTCGATGCCGCAATTGGTCACGATGGCGCGCGAACCAGGAAGGCAAATTTGCCCACCGTGGGTATGGCCGGAAAGGGAGAGCTGGTAACCATCGGCGGCGAACTTTTCGAGCACGCGCGGCTCGGGGGCGTGGAGTAGGGCGAGCGAGAGATCGGCGTCCTCGTGGGGCGGGCCGGCGATTTCGGAGTAATCATCCAAGTCGTGGTGCGGATCGTCCACACCGGCCACGGCGAGGCGAACATTGCCCACCTTGAACTCGTGACGGGCCTGGTTGCCGTCGTACCAGCCGTGCTCCACAAAGGCCGCGCGCATGCCGCGCCAAGGAAGATCCACGTAGGAGGGCTCGCGCTTTTTGCCCAGCAGGTATTTGAAGGGGTTGACCGGGCGCGGCGCCCAATAATCATTGGTGCCGAACACGAAGACGCCGGGCCGGACGAGCAGCGGGCCGAGCGCGCGCAGGGTATCGGGCACGGCCTGCTTATCGGAGAGGTTGTCGCCGGTATTGACCACGAGGTCTGGCTCCAGCGCATCGAGGGCGGAGACCCAATCGATCTTCGTCTGCTGGCCCGGGATCATGTGCAGGTCAGAAATGTGCAGCAGGCGGAACTCTTCTTCGCCGCGCAGGGTGCCTTTGGGCAGGAGCGGAAGGGTAAATTCCTTGAGTTCGAATTTCGTGAGCTCGCTAAAGCCCCAAGCAGCAACACCTAGGCCGGCGGCGACGCCGCCAAGAATCCGTTGAAGTTTCACAGCTTCTACACTACCTGCCTTAAATGGACGTATATTGAAAGGCATGAGCGAGCTAAAAGATACTATTCGAGCAGATCTGAAAACGTCGATGAAGGCCAAGGAAAAGCAGCGCACCAGCGCCATTCGCGCGTTGCTGGCGGCAATCCAGGCCGAGGAAACCACTGGGTCCCGCCACGAGCTAGAGGATGAAGACATCCTCAAGGTCATCGCGCGCGAGATTAAAAAGCGTCGCGAGTCCGCAGAGGTCTATGAAGAAAATGGCCGCCCGGAATTGGCAGAGGCTGAGCTTGCCGATGTCCCCTTCTTCGAGGCCTACCAGCCGCGCCAGCTCGATGATGCGGAGCTTAAGGCCTTGGTAGAAGAAGCAATTGCTGAGGTAGAAAAGGAAAACGGCGAAGCACCCACCATGAAGCAGATGGGTGCGGTCATGAAGGTGGCCAACGCAAAGGCCGCCGGCCAGGCCGACGGCAAGCGCCTTTCCGCAGAGGTAAAGGGCCAGCTTAACTAATCTTTAGCGGCCGAGGAGATTGCGGATATCGTTGCGGAAGTTATCGATATCTTCTTGGCGGATTCCAAAGTCCTCTGGGCTGAGGTTCAATCCGCCGCCGTTATTTCCTCCCCAGTTGCTCACACCGGTAGTGTTCGCGCTGCCGGTGTTATTTTGTGCGCCGGTCGTATTCGCACTGCCCACGCCGCTGGAGGGGGATTGGGTGGCAGAGGTGCCATCGGAAAGCTGCAGGGTAATCTCGGCGCCGTCCTTCTTGCCATCCTTCCCGG
Source organism: Corynebacterium sp. KPL2830 (assembly GCF_040225635.1). NCBI lineage: Bacteria > Bacillati > Actinomycetota > Actinomycetes > Mycobacteriales > Corynebacteriaceae > Corynebacterium > Corynebacterium sp. KPL2830. The sequence goes on from NZ_JBEHFR010000004.1 coordinate 3,468, forward strand.
TAATCGCGCGCACCACTCGGCCGTAGGGGACATCCCCGCCGACGACGCGGGAGGTTTTTACCACATAGCCCTTGGCTTCAAGGGTGCTGCGGGCCTGTGACTCGTTTTTGCCGCGCAAGCTATCGAGCAACTTATCCCCGGTGGTGCCGTCATCGTATTTCTTATTGTAATTGGGCAGACCGCTCTGAGTAGCCTGCGGTAGCTGCGATGCCATGGTGAAAAATGTCTGCGCGGGCTCTAAGCCACCAAAGAGGTTGCCAGCACCGGTGCACTGGCGCACGGGGGAGGTACACAGAGGCTGGGTATCGGTGCCGTCGTTATAAATATAAGGAGCGGCGGCGAGCCCGTCGTTGAATCCCAAAAATGCCGAGGACTGGTTGGACTCGGTGGTACCGGTCTTGGCGGCGATGGGGGAGCTAAAGCCAGCGGCCTGGGCGGCATCCTTAGCGGTGCCCTGCTTGGCATCTTCAGATAGCGCATTGGCCAGGGCGTGGGCGACATCCTGGTCTACCGCCTGCTCGCACGGGGTCTCTTTGAGGTAGACCTCGTTGCCGTTCTTATCTAGGACCTTGTCAATGGGATTGGGCTCGCACCACCGGCCATTGGAGGCAATCGTTGCGCCGACATTGGATAGTTCCAGCGGATTTACCGGATTGGGGCCCAGGGTAAAGGAACCGGAATTGGCGTCCTTCGTGCGCTGCGCGATGGAGGTGTCCTTATCAAAGGTGCCCTTTTCGTCGTAGGAGCGCAGGCCGAGGCGCACCGCCATATCCACGATGGGTGCCACGCCAACTTGCTCGGTGAGCTTGATAAACGGTGTATTGGGTGAGTGGGCCAAGGCCTCTTGCAGCGTCATCGTGGCCTTATAATTGCCCGCGTTTTCCACGCAGTAGCGGTTGGCGGGGCAGTTATCAGCGCCGCCATGGCCAAGGCCTTCGGCTTCATAGCGGGTGGGCACGTCCACCGTATTCTTAATGCCGTAGCCAGCCTCGAGGGCGGCCGCGGCGGTAAAGGCCTTAAAAACCGAGCCGGCGCCATTGCCCACCAAGGAGTTGGTCTGCGGCAGCAGGGTTTCATTATTGTCCTGGTCCAGCCCGTACGCACGGGACGAGACCATGGCCAAGACCTTGCGGTCTGACGTGCCCGGTTCGATAACGTCCATCACCTCAGCGACGCCCTGGGCATCCGGGTTGGTACGCGACTGCACCGCAGATAGCGCCGTATCCTGCACCTGCGGGTCCAGCGTGGTCTTTACGGTATATCCACCGTGGGCGAGCTGGTCTTGGTCTAGACCCTTTTGCTCAAGGTACTGCAGCACAAAGTCACAGAAAAAGCCGCGATCATCTGCGCCGATACAGCCATTGTCCAGGGTATTGGGCCGCTTGCCGACGCCCAATTCTTCCCCCTTATACTCATCCGCATCCGCCTGCTCGAGATAGCCATTATCCACCATGGATTGCAGCACGACGTTGCGGCGGTCAAGCACCTCTTCCTCATTGGTATAGGGGTTGAGGCGCTCCGAGGACTGCACCATGCCGGCCAGCATCGCCGCCTGCGGCACCGTGAGGTCCGCGGCGTGGCTATCAAAGTAGGTTCGCGCGGCGGCCTCTACGCCGTAGGCATGGTTACCAAAGGAGACTAGGTTGAGGTAATTTGTGAGAATTTCCGACTTGTCTAGTTCCTCATTCATCTGCGTTGCCATGCGCATTTCGCGCAGCTTGCGGGTGGCGGATTGCTCGGTCGCCGCGGCCCGTTCTTCATCGTTTTGCGCGGAGACGAGCAGGAGGTAGTTCTTGACGTACTGCTGGTCAATGGTGGACGCACCCTGAGATACCCCGCCGGAGGTCAGGTTGGTCCACAAGGCGCGGAAATTGCCTTGGAGATCAACGCCGCCGTGCTCGTAAAAGCGCTCGTCTTCAATGGAGACGATGGCGTTTTTCATCGCGTCCGAAATCTCGTCACCGTCTACGGGGTGGCGGCGTTGGCTATAGACATAGGCCATATCTTTGCCCGAGGCATCCTGCACCGTGGTAACACCAGGGATATTGCCCGCTGTTAGGTCTTGCAGGTCCGATTGCATGGTCTGGTTGGTGCGGGCGATCGCTACGCCGGAAATGCCCGCGAAGGGGGCAAGCGCGAGCGCGATGAGCGCGGCTACCAAGACCGTGGACAGGGCTATCTTGGACAAAGATTTGAAGACAGTCACGCCCAATACCCTACGTGGTATGCCTAGCAATGGGGAAGGTGACCTGCACCCCCTAAAGTGTGACCTCGTAGACAATCTTGCGTTCTAGTGAATAGACTCAGGCCTCGGTACATAGTATTCCGTCTGGGAAGGAGCACACTCACCCATGACCGTTCGAGTGAAGACTGCGGGAATGTCCAATACAGCCCGAAATCCCGAGCGTGGTGAGTGGGTCACTCAGGCAAAGTGCCGCAATGAGGACCCAGACGCATTATTCGTGCGCGGCGCTGAACAGCGCAAAGCCGCCGTCATTTGCCGCCACTGCCCCGTATTAACGGAATGCCGCGCAGACGCCCTTGATAACCGCGTGGAATTTGGCGTGTGGGGTGGGTTGACCGAGCGCCAGCGCCGCGCCCTCCTGCGCAAGAACCCCCACATCACAGACTGGGCCAATTACCTGGCTAAGGGTGGCGAACTCGTCGGCATTTAAGGCGGTCAGAGGCGTGACTGCCCGCGCAGCGGCGGCAGCGCTGCGCAATAGGGGCGGCATAAGTCGTATTAAATCGCTAGAATAAAACCCATGACTAAATGGGAATACGCAACCGCACCAGTACTGACCCACGCCACCAAGCAGATTCTTGACTCCTGGGGCGAAGATGGATGGGAATTGGTCTCCATCACCCCTGGCCCGAACCCAGAGAACGTGGTGGCCTACTTCAAGCGCGAGGTGGCAGAGTAAATGAGCTTTTCCGCTCGCTTGAAAGAATTAGGGGTGGAGCTGCCGGGCGTCGCTAAGCCGCTGGCTTCCTATGTGCCGGCGCTGCGCGTGGGCAACCAGGTATGGACCTCTGGCCAGCTTCCCTTGGTAGATGGCTCCCTGCCGGTGACCGGCAAGGTCGGCGCTGAGGTCACTACGGAGCAGGCCCAGGAACAGGCTCGCACCGCCGTGCTCAACGCGTTGGCGGCTGTCGATGCGGAGATCGGGCTGGACAATATTTCCCGCGTGATCAAGATCGTTGGCTTCGTGGCTTCGGATCCCAGCTACGAAGAACAGCCCGCGGTGGTCAACGGGGCATCGGATTTCATCGGGGAGGTATTCGGCGAGGCTGGCACGCATGCGCGTTCTGCAGTCGGCGTAGCTGCCTTGCCAAAGAATGCCCCGGTGGAGATCGAATTGATCGTAGAGATCGCTGAGTGATCGGTTAGGCTGGTAGGCATGGAGCACCCCGCATACAGTCAATTGCGTCCCGTAAGCCAATCCGTTGGCGTAGTTCTTTGTGATAATCCCAGCTATACCGCCCTCGAGGGCACGAATACCTGGATTATCAGTGCCGCTGAAGACTCTCGGTCGATCGTCGTAGACCCGGGGCCGGAAGATGAAGGCCACCTCAACGTTGTGCATCGCCATGCCGGTGAGGTGGCTTTAATTCTGCTTACCCACCGCCACGATGACCACGCTTCGGGCGCGCAACGGCTTCGGCAGATGACCGGCGCGCCCATCCGCGCCTTCGATCCCAGCTATTGCAATGGCGCGGAGGCGTTGCAGAATGGTGAAATTCTGACTTTGGAAGGCATCACCCCGCAACTGGAGGTCCTGCACACGCCGGGCCACACCGCGGATTCCACGTCCTTTTTCGTGTGGAGCGGTGAGGTAGAACATTCCCGGCTAGAAGGCATTATCACCGGCGATACCATCGCGGGGCGCCACACCGTTTTGCTTTCAGAAACGGACGGTGATTTGGCCGATTACCTGCATACCCTGGACGTGCTGGAATCTCGCGGCAAGGATGTTCCGCTCTTCCCAGGCCACGGGCCGGATTTGGAAGATACCTCGCAGGTGGCGCGCAAGTACATTGACCGCCGCCACTACCGCCTAGACCAGATCCGGGAAATTCGCTCCCGGCTGGGCGATGACGTGGATCTGACCACCTTGGTCAATGAAATGTATGACGATGTGGATCCGGTGCTGCGCCATGCCGCAGAGCAGTCCACGCGCACCGCGTTGAAGTACCTCGACGGTACAGACAACTAACGCGCTGCGCGGCAGGCAGCCGGTTTAAAACGTTTATTCCCTCCACCCCTAGTGCTTATGCACGGGGGACGGAGGGAATTGTTTGGTTTTAGCGCGCTCGGCGGGCGAGGTGCTCGGTATCGACAATGAGCACGGACTTGCCCTCGAGGCGAATCCAGCCGCGGTGGGCGAAGGTGGCTAGGGCCTTGTTAACGGTCTCGCGGGAAGCGCCCACCAGCTGGGCAATCTCTTCCTGGGTGAGATCGTGGTTGACGCGCAGCGCGCTGCCTTCCTGGACACCGAAGCGGTTAGCCAGCTGCAGCAGGGTCTTGGCAACGCGGCCGGGCACATCGGTGAAGATGAGGTCCGCCAAGTTGGCGTTGGTGCGGCGCAGGCGGCGGGCCAGCACGCGCAGCAGCTGCTGGGCGATGGCGGGGTGATCGCTGACCCACTTATCCAGCAGCTCGGAGTTCATGGTGGCGGCCTGGACCTCGGTCACGCATACGGCAGACGAGGTGCGTGGGCCCGGATCGAAGATGGAGAGCTCACCGAACATATCGGAGGGACCCATCACAGTCAGGAGGTTTTCGCGTCCATCCGGGGCGTGGCGGGCGAGCTTAATCTTGCCGGAGGTGATGATATACAAACGGTCACCGGGCTCGCCTTCATCGAAGATGGTGGTACCGCGCGGGAAGCGCACTGTCTCCATCTGCTCGAGAAGATTCTGCACTGCTACGGGATCAACGCCTTGGAAGATTCCGGCGCGGGAGAGGGTGTCCTGTACGCCTTCCACGTTTTACTCCTTGGATGTCGACTGCGAAAAGTCACTAAAGTGCTTGGGCCACATCCTTTTGCGGGCTCCAGGGAGGCACGCTAATGCGGAACAAGCGGGGTCAATTTTTAGCGTACCCCATTTTACAGTGCAGTTAGTCACTTTTGGACACTGTCCCCATAATGGTCACACGACAGAAATGGGTTCACTTACGCTCCTAGCGTTACAGCCAGCGGATTTCCGGCTAATCGGCGAAGACAACTGCTTCCAATTTTTCCATGAGGAGGGCGAAAAGGGCGATACCAAGCGGTACAAAAATAACAAGTGAAATCATGTATTCCTATCCTACTAAGCTTGGCGGCATGAGTTCATCACTGCCGGCCACCGCGGCCCCGAGTAAGAGAGCGCCCATCATTAACGAGCGATTGGCAAGCGAACACCCCGATGCGCGGTGCGAGCTCGATTTCGACTCTCCCCTCCAACTCTTGGTGGCCACGGTGCTTTCCGCGCAGTGCACGGATGCGCGCGTGAATTCGGTAACCCCTGAGCTGTTTCGCGCCTATCCCACCGCTGCCGATTATGCGGCAGCCAGCCGGGAGGATCTGGAGGCGATCCTGCGGCCGCTGGGGTTTCAGCGGGCGAAGGCGGGGCATCTTATGGGCATCGGCGAGCGCTTGGTTTCTGAATCCGATGGCGAGGTGCCACAGACCGTAAAGGAACTGACCTCCCTGCCTGGGGTGGGCCGCAAGACGGCGCTGGTGGTGCTGGGCGATGCCTTCGGGGTACCGGGCCTTACCGTGGATACGCACTTTAGCCGCCTGATGCAGCGCCTGGAGCTGACGGGGGAGAAGACGCCGGTGAAGATAGAAAGGGACATCGCCAAGCTCATTGCAGAGGCCGAGTGGACGATGTTTTCCCACCGCATCATTTTTCACGGCCGGCGCGTCTGCCATGCCCGGAACCCGGAGTGTGGGAATTGCGTGGTGCGGGATCTGTGCCCGGCTGCATTAAGCTAGCGGTATGAAAAAATACGTCTTCGGCACCGTCATTGCGGCCATTGTCATCGCAGCCCTCGTGGTGGTGGGGGTCATGCAGCTGCGTGGGGATGACAACGACACGGGCGATTCGGCGCAGGCCCCTGGCGCGGGATCGGAATCGGGCTCGGCGGGTGACCAGGACGTGGCCGAGCGCCCAGATTGCCCCGCGGGGCCCATCGCCGGAGTGGAACTGGAATGCTTGGGCGGCGATGATGCACGCGAAGGGGACAAGGCGGATGAAGGCATTACCATCGCCAATGTGTGGGCATGGTGGTGCGAGCCGTGCCGCGCGGAATTGCCCCACCTGGACGAGGTGGCAAAGTCTCACCCTGACTGGAAGGTCATTGGGGTGCACGCGGATAAAAACGCCGCCAACGGGGCTGCCTTTCTCAACGATGTGGGAGTAGACCTGCCGAGCTTCCAAGATCCGGATAATAGCTTCGCGGGCACGCTGGGACTGCCGGGCGTGGTTCCCGTGACTGTGATTCTCCGCGATGGCGAAGTGATAAAACAGGCGGCGCAGCCGTTTACCTCTGCGGGCGAGATCGAAAAGACGGTTGAGGAGGCGCTTGCTGGATGAGTAAATTATGGCCCGAATACGCGCCCGAGTGGATAAAACCCGCGCTGGGCGTCGATACGAGTCAGGTGCAAGAGCTCATTGGTAAACGGCAGGCATCGCAGCTCAATGGCTCGGAGGAAGAAGTGCCGATCAAGCGAGAAGCCGCTGTGCTGATGTTGCTGAGCGGGAACAGCGTGGAGAATGGCGAAATTTTGCTGACGCACCGCTCGCCGTCCATGCGCTCGCATTCCGGCCAGATTGCCTTTCCCGGCGGCCGGCGGGATCCGGGCGATACCTCGCTGGTAGATACCGCGCTGCGGGAGGCATGGGAGGAAACCGACCTGCAGCGCCACACGGTCACGCCCTTAGAACAGTGGGAACAGCTGCACATTCGCGCCACTGGAAATCCGGTAAGCCCGATTTTGGCCCACTGGAAGCAGCCGGGCGAGGTCTATCCCGCAAGCCCGGCGGAGACCGACGATGTGTTTTTCGTTCCGATTAAGGAGCTCATTGATCCCCGCAACCGCCTGCTGGTGGGCTTCAAGCAGTGGCAAGGGCCGGCGTTTTATGCCAATGACTACGTGATTTGGGGCTTTACTGCCGGGGTGCTGGCAGCGTTATTGGATCATTCTGGGTGGAGCGTACCGTGGGATAACAATTCGGTCATAGACCTGCGTGACACCCTCAAAAAGTCCCGCAATAATGAGAAGATGTCCTAATTGCCCGCGCGCTTAAGGCGTCGGGGGACGCACGAGATTTCGATGAAGAAAGAACCAAATCCATGACTGCTGCGCTCATTGTTGACGGCTTGATCGTGCTTGCCGTATTAGCAGCACTGCTCAGTGGTTGGCGCAATGGCGCGCTCGCCGCGGTGCTCTCTGCCATCGGGATGGGCGCGGGCCTTGTGGTGGGCATCGCCGTAGCGCCTAGCGCATTGCGCAAGGTAGACGAGCCTTCGCTGCGCCTGCTCCTGCTCGTTGGCATCCTGGTTTTGCTGGTGGGCATTGGGCAAATCATCGGTTCCTCCCTGGGCACCAGCGTGCGCGATCGCATGAAGGCGCGCAGCACCCAGCGGATAGATTCGTTATTCGGCGCGGTTTTTCAGTCCTTCATCGCGCTCATTGTCATCTGGATGATTTCCATTCCCGTGGCCACCAATTTGGGCGGATCCGCGGGGCAGGGGCTGCGCGATTCCCGCATCCTGAGCAACCTCAACGCGGCCGCACCGACGCGCCTGGCTTCCCTTCCCAATGGCGTGGCGGCGTTGCTCAATGAATCGGGGCTTCCGCCCTTGGTCTCGCCGTGGGAAAATTCCATCAGCGGCAAGGACGTTGAGGACCCCGCCCCAGACGTGCAGGATCCGGAGCTGGTGCGCAGCATCCGCCCGTCCATCATTCATGTGCTTGGCGATGCCGAAGAATGCTCCCGCCGCCTCATGGGTTCCGGTTTTGTGGTGGATAATGACTACGTGGTCACCAATGCGCACGTAGTGGCCGGCACCCAAACGGTGAGGTTGGATACGAAGCTCGGGCTGAAAGACGCCACGGTGGTCTACTACAACCCAGAGGTCGATATCGCCGTCTTGCATGCGCCGGATCTGGGTATCCAGCCCCTGCCGTGGGCGCAGCAGTCGGCGCAGACCGGCGATGATGCCATGGTTATGGGCTTCCCACACTCCGGTCCCTTTAATGCGGAAATGGCCCGGGTGCGCGATCGCATCACCATCGCCGGGCCAGATATCTACTCCCAAGGCCGGGTAGAGCGCGATTCTTATACCGTGCGTGGCAATATCCAACAGGGCAATTCTGGCGGCCCCCTAGTCAATACCGCGGGCGAGGTCTTGGGTGTTATCTTCGGTGCCTCAGTGGATGATTCTGAGACCGGATACGCACTGACTGCAGATGAGGTCATCGGCAACATTGGGGATGTCACCCAATTGCAGCGCCCAGTAGAAACCGGCGAGTGCGTGGCGCACTAGCTTTCGTATTAGATCCGCGTGGGGTATGTCTCCCCACGCGCCGCCCTACGCGCCCTACGCGTCGAGCCAGCGGCGCAGCTCGTCGACGAACTCCTCAGGGGCCTCGAGGAAGGGCAGGTTCTTGGCCCCTGGTATCGAGGTGGCGCTAAATCCCGCGCGGGCGCGCAGGGAGGCCCGCTGGATGACGGGGTTCCACAGGCGCTGTTGGGCGTGGATGAAAAGGACGGGGCGCTTGACGGCTAGTTCGGACCAGTTCAACGGCACCACGGCGGTGCGCATTCGGTGGTTCCATAGGATCCCGCGGCGCACCTTGCCAATCTGGGAGGCGCGCAGGCGCAGGGCAAGGATGGACTCTAAGGTGGCATTGGCAAGCGCGGGCCCCGTATCCAAACTGAGCTCCTTGCGGTAGGCCCGGGGGCTGAGCAGCAGGGTATTCGCGCGGGTGACCTTAGGCAGGTGGCAGAGGAGGGAACGCAGGATCATCCACCCAAAATCCCAGGGGCGGGCGGCGATGGCGCGGCGGATATCAACCGGGTGCGCGGCCGAGACCGAAACCAAGCCGCGGACGCGATTGGGGCGCTCGGCGGCCAGGCACCAGGCCACCGCGCCACCGGTATCGGCGCCGACGACATAGGCATCATCGTGGCCCAATGCCTGGATGAGGCCATCCAGATCCCCGACCAGGGTGCGGATATCTTGGCCGGGATCGATGGGTGGCTTATCGGACATGCCAAAGCCGCGCATATCCACCGCGGCGACGTGGTACCCGCACTGGGCGAGGGGACCTATGACCTCCTGGAAATCGAACCAGCCGCCGAATGCGCCGTGAATAAAAACAACGAGGGGATCGGCGCTATCGCCCGCTATGGCCACGTGCAGGCGGATGCCCCGGGTGTGGACAAACTCGTGCGCAAAGGGTCCTTCCAGCTCAACCGTGGAGGGGGGAAGTGGTGCTAAGGCCATGGAGGGCAAGGCGCCTTTCTATGTGTACAGAAAATCCGCCCCAGGAAAGGCTGAGGCGGATCTCATGGTGCGTGCGGTTTAGGTGTACAGGCCGTGAGTGTCCTTCCGGTCCAGCGACTTCTGCGCCTTGCCCGGAATCAGGTTCTTGAGTTCCTTGGTGGAATCTATGGTCTTCTGCGGTGCCTTAACCTTCTTGACGTTCTTGACTCCGAGCAGGGCGAGGGCGCCGGCCGCCACGATCATCACGAGGAAGACGATCAAGAAGGCTGCCCAGCGGTCCAGCCAGAGGGCGAGGAGCTCAGCGAGGAAGAAGAAAAAGAAGAAGGAGCTGTACAGCGCGATGGTGCCGGCCGCACCGAAGAAGCCGGCACCGATGCCGCCCTTCTTTGCGGACTGCGCCAGCTCCGTCTTGGCCAGCTCTACCTCAGAGCGCACGAGCTGGGACATCTGCTCGGTGGCATTGGAGACCAACTTGCCGATGGAGGTTTCGGAGGACGATGCATCAACATCGCTCAAAGGAATCGAATTAACCTTTGGTGCGAATTGATCGGTGCCGTCAGTAAATAATCCATCGTTGCTCACGATTAATTCTCCTCGTTTTCATCTAAACCTTGTAACGGCCCCAATGATAATAGATACAGCGCGGTTTTATGGTGCCGCGCCAACGATAGGGGGCCTTCGGGGCTCGGGGCGTCTAGGGCTATCCTAATGTATATGCCAGAAAATGACGCGTTATACCCGCTATTTCGCCTCCCGGGGGTGAAAGAAGGTGCGGAAAAGGCCGCGGCTGCCATCGCGCGCGCCCACCGCAGGCCCGCCGGGCTGCGCAGGTATGAGGTCATCTCTGCGGAGTCCTTGATGCGCGGGGCGCGCGCCAGCGTGGCCTTGGATGGGCATTCCATCCCCCCGCATCCTGGCCCGGGTGATGTGGAAAGCGGGCCGCTCGCCGGCGCGGTCAGCGCGTATTCCGTGGTAGCACCTGAGGTGGTAGATTCCACCGTCCGCTCCTTTGCCCGCGCGCCGCTGCAAGTGCTCGCGCGCATCGATGTTGCGGCCGGCGGCAACGGGATCCCCAGCGGCGATAGCGCGCGCTTGCAGGGCCTGGCGCGCCTGATTGCGCAGGGCAGCGGCCCCGCATTCCGCGATCTTTTGCCGAGCGTCGTGCACGCCGAAATCGCGGCAGGCGAATTCTTTGGCCCGCGCAGCGGCGTGGTGGCGCGGGTTGCGGCCCGCCTGGCCGCCATACACACCGGCTTTGATCCTCGCGGGTTCGCCGTGCCAGAGGTGTATTTCCACCGCCATTCCACGGCCTACCACGAGTGCCGCGCGAACTACCGCGACAGCCCCGGTGAGGTGGTACTTTTCCACCTTTCCGCTTGGGAGGTAGGCGGCAAAGAAGCCGATGCCATCGCCCGCGCGGCCTAACCGTACGCCCGTATCCGGTAGGCGGTGAACATCCATTCGGTGCTGGTCAGCGCCGTGCAGGTAGATAATTTTTCTTAGCTGTTGTGATCGGGTAATGAACGTGTCATAATAAGCGGTGCAAGGCCCCGATATACAGTGTGGCCTGCCCCGGCTCGCCCCCCGAGGCCGGGTTACTGACGGCCCGCGCGCACCCCCCGATGCGCGGGCCGTCACCTATATCTACGGTTATCCACAAGGCTTAGTTGAAAATGCAACTAACTGAGCGCTAGGTGGTGCCTTTCGCGCATTTATCCACAGACGGGAAGTTCCATCCCTAGTGTAGGTGGAGCGGGTGCTTCAGGCTAGGGGGCATGAATACAGCACAGTCTCGCTCCACCATCGTCGTTGCCATAGGCGAGGAAGCCTTGCGCGCCGAGGCGGTTCATGCCGCTGCGGCGACCAGCCACGAGGTCATTGCGGTCGCCGATCCTCGCGATATTCCGCGCAGCCTCGTCGGGGCTTATACGGTCTTGGTCGATGCGCTCATGGCGCGCGTCCTCGCCTCGGCCCAAGCCGCACAGATCGCGCCCGCCCCGGTGCTTTTCCTCGCCGCGGACCCGGGGCCCATCGATTATGAGGCGGCACTTGCCTGCCATGCGGACCGCGCCTTTATTATCCCCGCGGAGATTAAAGATCTGCTGGCGGCAATCGCCCAAGCCGCGCACCCACCGGAAGACCACCTCGGTAGCGCCACCATCGCGGTGGTGGGCGCCAGCGGCGGGGTGGGTGCCTCTACCTTTGCCGCAGCCCTGGCGCGTTCCCACTGCGCGGCGGGTGAGCAGGCGCGGGCGCTGCTTGTCGATGCCACCGCGCACTCCGGCGGCCTCGATCTCCTCCTCGGCGTGGAGACCTTGCCAGGCGCCCGCTGGCCGGAGCTCAATATTGGCGATGGCAGCATCGATGCTGCTGATCTGTACCGCGCTTTGCCGTCTACCGCCGATGGCATAGCGGTGCTATCGGCAGCGCGCAGTACAGTGAAAGACACCTTCACGCTAGATGCCACGCTCTTGGCGGCGGTGACGTCTGCGGCGCACGCGGGCGAGGGCCTGTGCGTGGTGGATTGCACGGCCGAAAATATCCCTGCTTCCTGCACACACGTGGTGCTGGTGGTGGCAGCGGAGGTGCGCTCGGCAGCGGCGGCCGCACAACTCATCCTGCGCCTGGATGAGACGCGACGCGACATCGTGGTGGTCCTGCGCCAACGGCAGTGGGCGGCGCTCAGCGCGCCAGAGGTAGAAGACATCATCCACCACCGAGTTAGCGCCCAATTGCCCACCGTGCGCGGGCTCACCCGCAGCATCGAGATCGGTGGGCTACCGGCCCGGCTTCCCGCAGCACTTGCCAAAACCGCCCGTGTGGTGCGCGAGGAGGTAGGGGTATGAGCGCGGCGATGGATAGCTCGGCCGAAAACATGGAAAAGACCATGGAGAAGATGCAGCGCGTCATTGCCGCCGAGCCGGATCTGGTGCACGACGCCTCTAGCCTGGCGCGGCGGATCCGGGAGGAAGCAGGGGTTATCAGTGACGTCGCCGTAGTGGATCTGCTCCGGCGCCTGCGCCAGGATGCCACCGGCATGGGGCCACTGGATGCCTTATTGGCCCGGCAGAGCGTCACCGATGTCGTGGTCAACGGGCCCGAAGACGTCTTTATGGACCGCGGTGAAGGATTAGAGCGCAGCGATATCACCTTTCGCAACGATGGGGAGGTGCGCCAGCTTGCCTCCCGGTTGGCCGCGGCCTCGGGCACGCGGCTTGATGATGCCCAGCCTTTTGCCGATGGCCGCGTCACGCGCCCCGATGGCGTCGTGCTCCGCGTGCATGCACTTTTAAGCCCACCCGCAGTGGGCGGGACGTGCATTAGCCTGCGCGTATTGCGCCAGGCACAGACCACCCTGCCGCAGTTGGTGGCCAATGGCACCGTGCCGGAAGACATCGGCCAGCTGCTTGCCGCGATGGTGAAAAAGCGACTGTCCTTCCTCGTCATCGGCGGCACCGGTTCCGGCAAGACGACGCTGCTCTCGGCGCTATTGGGAACCGTATCCGAGCGCGAGCGCATCGTGGTCATCGAAGATACGGCGGAGCTATCACCCCATCACCCGCATTGCGTGAGCATCGTCTCGCGCCGGGCAAACGCGGAAGGCAGCGGCGAAATCACGATGGCGCAATTGCTGCGGCAGGCGCTGCGCATGCGCCCGGACCGCATCGTCGTCGGCGAGATTCGCGGCCCAGAGGTAGTCGATCTGCTCGCCGCGCTGAATACCGGCCACGATGGCGGCGCGGGTACCTTGCACGCCAATTCCCTCTTTGAGGTACCCGCCCGCATGGAGGCCCTCGGCGCGCTCGGCGGCCTGGACCGCAGCGCCCTGCACTCGCAATTGGCGGCCGCCGTCAGCGTGGTCCTCACCATGGAGCGCACGCCGCACGGCCGGCGCTTGGCCCATATCGGCGTCTTAGAAGGCAATCCGGTCACCCCGCGCATTGTCTGGAGCGCGACCGAGGGGCCCGCGCCTGGCTTTGCGGAATTCTCTGCTTCGCTGCTGGATGACCCGCACGAAGAAGAAGGAGGTCAGGCGGATGCTTAGTTTCTTACTTCTCGCCGCAGCCCTCTTGCTGTCTGCGCCCTCGAGCGCGGCCCGCATCGCCGGAAAGGACGGCCGTATAAAGGCCAGCTCCTTGGTCATCTTGGGGGCCGTATTCTGCGGCAGCTTGGTTTTCTTCTCGGTCGGCCGGATAAGCATTGCGGTCGCGGCAGCGATCATCGCCTGGTGCGTGTCGTGGTATATCAAGGACGTCATGGCCGCCCGCACGCGCCGGCGTGGCCGCGAGGCCCTGGCCGGATACTTCGGGGTCGTCACCGCTGACCTGCGCGCCGGGGCAACCCTGGCAAGTGCGCTAACGCGCGGGGCGGAGTCCCTTCCCTCGACGACGCCGCGGGATATGAGCGCGGCCTTAGAATCCACCGCTACGGCGGCGGCGCGCGGTGCGCCCCCACACGTGGCGCTCTCTGGCGCCCATGCGGATGCAGAACTAACCCGGCTGGGCCACCTGCTCGAATTATCCACCCAGCACGGCATCGCGGTGGCCAGCCTTTTTGAGCAGGCTCAAAGCCGGATGGATGCGCTGCGCCGCCACCACCAATCCACCGCGGCCGGGTTGCAGGGACCCCAAGCAACGGCCACGGTCTTGGCTTGCCTTCCCATCGCGGGCATCGCCATGGGCGGGTCGATGGGGGCCAATTCGCTGGGCTTTTTGCTCGGCGGGGGATTAGGCGGAATCCTGCTGGTCATCGGGGTGGGGCTTGCCTGCGGCGGCTTTGCCTGGTCCCGCGTCATCATCAGGAAGGCGGCACCGTGATGGCCTTTATCTGCTTAGCGCTGGCCGTGCTGGTTGGGCTGCCGGCCACCACGGGGCGGCTGGGACCGGCTACGGTACAAAACTCAGCGCAGCACACGGCGAAGACCCCGCGCGCCGGCCCGACGAAGCGCGATGGCGCGACAGTGCGCGGGGGATTGATGAGCAAACTCCAGCCCTCTACCACCGTGGATCCACTCCTTGTGGCCGGGGATATCGAGCTTTTCGCAGCTTGCCTGAGTGCGGGCCTGACGGTGCACGCCGCTGCTACGGCGGTCGCGCGCACGGCAGCGGCCGATACCCAGCACCTGTGGGAGACGGTATCCGCGCTCCTAGGAGTTGGCGTGCCCACGGAATCTGCATGGGACCACATGAAGGGCCATGCGGGACTAGAGGACGTGGCGGGGCTTGTCATCTTATCGGGCCAGTCCGGCGCCACCATAGCCTCCGGATGCACGCAAATCTGTACTTCTTTGCGCGCTGAAGCATCTGCTCACGCTACGGCTAAAGCAGAGCGCGCAGGAGTATTCATTGCCCTCCCGCTGGCAGTGTGCTTCCTGCCAGCATTCATCGTTCTTGGCCTCGCGCCCGTAGTAATCAGCTTGGGCGCGCAGCTTTTCTAGATGCACCATTGTTCACTTCTACTCAACCACTCAACCACCACACCTTTAAGAAAGGACTCTCCATTATGTCTGCACTAATTATTAAGTACTCCCAGCTCACCCGCGCCCTAGTCCGCAACGATGAAGGAATGAGCACCATTGAATACGCCATGGGATCGCTCGCGGCCGCGGCACTTGCCGGCGTGCTGTACATGGTCATCAACGGCGGCGGCGTGGTCGATGCCATCGAGGGAATTATCACCGATGCGCTATCGAATACCCCGAGCTAACCGCGCTCACTAGAACACAAGAAAGGAGGAATCATGCGCACGGTAGTCGATGACGATGGGTCCGTGACCATCGAAGCCGCCCTGGCATTAAGCTCCCTCGTTCTCGTGGCGGCGGGCATCATCGGCGCGATCGCGACGATGGCGTCCTATATCGCGGCGGTGGACATGGCGGGCGCGGCGGCTAGGTCGCATGCCATCGGCGTCGAGTACCAACCAGCGCGCGAGGATGCCCGGGTGAGCGTGCGGGAAAGCGCGGGGCTTATCAGGGCATCGGTAAGCGTCGATGCTCCCATCGGAACCATGAGCGCGGAGGCGGTCTTTCCCGCGGAGGTGGCTGGCAATGACTAGCAAACTGCGCGGTGAGGACGGATACGCCACCATCGCCGCCACCGGAATCATCGTCGCCATCATCAGCTTGTTGCTGGTCATCGCGGCAGTGGGGTCGCGCGTGACCGCGCGCCACGAAGCGCAGGTGGCCGCGGACCTTGCCGCCGTGGTCGGCGCGTGGGCCTTGGCTACCGGCAAGGACGCGTGTGCGGCGGCGGACAGCACCGCGCGGGATAATGGCGCGAGCCTCGAGGAATGCACCGACAATGCACCCGATATCATCGCCGTTGCCGCGGTGCGCGGCCAGAGCGCCACGGCCAAGGCGGGCCCGGTCTAAACCGCGGCCTCCTGCGTCATGGTGACGAGCGCGCCGAGCAGCTTGATGGCACCGTCCTTGCTCAGCGGGTTATTGCCATTGCCGCACTTGGGCGATTGCACGCACGATGGGCACCCGGCCTCGCAGGGGCAGGAGCGCACCGCCTCAAAGGTGGCCGCGATCCACTCGGGGAAGCGGCGGAAGCCTTCTTCGGCAAACCCGGCGCCGCCGGGGTGGCCGTCGTAGACAAAGACGGTGGGAAGCTGCGTATCCGCGTGCAGGGCGGTGGAAACGCCGCCGATGTCCCAGCGGTCGCAGGTGGCAATAAGCGGCAACAGGCCAATAGCTGCGTGCTCGGCCGCATGCAGGGTGCCGGGGATATCGGCGGCGGTAATGCCCATCGCAGAAAGCGCCAGTGGGTCGATGGTATAGGCCACGGCGCGGGTGGTCAGCCGCTGCTCGGGGAGATCGAGGGGGATATCGTCGCCGATGGTGCCATCGGCAAGCCGCACCTGGTACCCGGTGACGCGGTCGGTGACCTCGACCTCCACGTCCGCTACCCACAGGCCCGGGGAGTAATTGACCAGGTTATCGGCCTCGCGCACGATGCGAATATCCGTCGTGGAGCGCGGGGTGGTCGAATACTCGGGAGTCTCCGGGCGGGCAAGCGCCACATAATCGGCTAAGAGGAGCTCCTCGATGACAAAACTTTCGCCCTGGTGCAGGTAGACCGCGCCGGGGTGGACCTGGCTGGTCGCGCGCGCTGCATCGATGGTGCCCAGTAGCCGCCCATCGGAGGCATCCACGATCATGACCTCCTCGCCCGACCCGCCGCGCAGCGATACCGCTGAGTGGGCGGTTTCTGGCGAAAGCTCTTCCGCGCTGGAGGCGGGAATCGGCACGGCAAACCACCCGCGCTCGCGGCGGCGTACGAGGCCCTGCTCTGCAAGCTGGTGGATGACCTCGCTGGCACCCCACTCAGCAATGGTGGCATCATCCAGCGGCTTTTCTACCGCCGCGCAGTAGATATGACCAAAGAGGATATAGGGGTTCGTGGGGTTGAACACGCTCGCTTCTACCGGCTTGCCCAAGAGCGCATCGGGGTGGTGCACCAGGTAGGTATCCATGGGTTCATCGCGGGCGACGAGCACCACGAGCGAGCCTTGCCCGCGCCGGCCCGCGCGCCCGGCCTGCTGCCAAAAACTGGCCACCGTGCCCGGAAACCCGGCGGTGACCACGGCATCGAGCCCGCCGACGTCGATGCCCAGCTCGAGGGCGGAGGTGGTGGCGACGCCTAGTAGGGAGGCATCGTCAAGCGCCTGCTCCAACCGGCGGCGGTCCTCGGCCAGGTAGCCGGCGCGGTAGGCGGCGATGCGCTGCGCGAAATCCGGCCGGCCCAAACTGCCGGAAAGGGTCTCGGCGGTTACCATCGCCACGACCTCGGCGGAGCGGCGGGAGCGCACAAAGGTCATGGTCCGGGCGCCTTCCGCGATGAAGGTCGCCATCATCTCGGCGGCCTCGGTGGTGGCCGCGCGCCGCACGGGGGCGCCGTGCTCGCCCTCCGCGCCCTCCAGAAACCCAGGTTCCCAGAGCGCGACCGTGCGCGCGCCGGTGGGGGCGGAATCCTCAGTAATAGCGTGCGCCGGGCGGCCGGTCAGGCGCTCGGCATGCCGGGCCGGGTCATTCATCGTTGCGGAGGCATAAATGACGGTGGGCCGCGATCCATAATGCCGGCACAGGCGGAGCAAGCGGCGCAGAACCAGAGCCACATTGGCGCCGAATACGCCCCGGTAGGAGTGGCATTCATCGATGACGACGAACTCCAGGTGGCGCAGCACCCGCGCCCACCGCGCGTGCGCGGCCAGCATGGACATGTGCACCATATCGGGATTGGAAAACACCAGGCGCGAATAATCGCGCACGCCCGCCCGCGACTCCTGAGGCGTATCGCCGTCATAGGGAGCGGGCACCACGTTTTTAAGCTCCGGAATCCCGCGGCACAGCTCGAGCGCGGACTGCAGCTGATCCGATCCCAGGGCCTTGGTGGGGGTGAGGTAGAGAGCGCACGCGGTCTGATCCTCTGCCAGCCGGGTGAGGATGGGAAGCTGGTAGCCCAAGGATTTGCCGGAGGAGGTGCCGGTAGAAATCACGGCGTCGCGGCCCTGCCACGCGCATTCGGCGAGCTCGGCCTGGTGGGCATAGAGCTTGCCGATGCCCCCATCTACCACCTTCTCCTTCAGCCCCGGCAGCACCCACTCTGGCCAGTCGGCGTAGCGCGCCCGTTTTGCCGGGAGCGTGGTGTGAAACGTCAGGGTGGACTCAGAAAGGCGCCGCTGGATGAGTTCTAGGAGCTCTTCACCAATGGGGTTATCACCAGCCGGGTGAGACAATTTTTACCCCCTTGTGAGTTAAATCTATCGCTTTGGCGTGGAACGTGTCACACTGTTGACAGGCCAATGTTGTCTTGGTGCGGTTTTATACTTCACGGTACTGCTCGAGGACCCATTTACCGAATAACTACCGGCGCGGCATTCCGCGCTACCTCTTTAAGAAAAGGAACTTAGTTCACCATGACACAAGGAACCGTTAAGTGGTTTAACTCCGAAAAGGGATACGGCTTCATTGAGCGCGAGGACGGCGGCGGAGACATCTTCGTGCACTACTCCGAAATTCAGGGCAGCGGCTTCCGCACCTTGGAAGAAAACCAGAAGGTCAGCTTCGAGGTTGGATCCGGCCCGAAGGGCGACCAGGCGCAGGCCGTTTCCATTCTCTAAAATTCTCTAGGGTTTTAAGCGCCGTAGGGCGTTTCGGCGTAGCCGCGGCGGGTGTCCCACCACTCTATGATGCTGTTTTGGGCCTTTTGCAGCCCCAAGCCGATGAATACGGCGGCGATAATGCTGATAACCATCGCAAATAGTGGGGTATCGGAGAACGCCATGCCGCCCACATAGCCAATGGCCAAGGCTTGGAATATCCAGAGCATTACGCCAATGGTGTCGAAGAAGAGGAAGACCGGCCAGGGAAAGCGCATTGACCCCAGCAAAATGGTCATAAAGAGCCTGGCTGAGGGGATGAAGCGGGCAATGATAATGGCCGCTCCACCGCCGCGGCGCACATTGCGTTTTACCCAGGTGAGGGCCTCGTAGGCCTTCGTTCCTTTTTGAATGCGGTTAAGCAGCGGCATAAACCGCGTTCCCAGCAAAAAGCACAGGTTATCACCCAACATGGCTGCTACCAGCGCCACAAAGAACATGGTGGGCAGGTGCGGAAATCCCTGCGAACCGGCCCAAGCGCCGACCATATTCAGCGGGATTTCAGAGGGAAGCACTGGAAAGAAACAGTCCCCGAAAATGAGCAGGCCCACGATGGGATAAACCCACTCCGTGCCCATGATGGCTTCAATCCACATCGTTACTGTGTCAACCATCTAATCCTCCACGGGGTGTGTTGTGGGTGTGCTATCGTCCCCAACAATGCTTTCACAGCTGCTGGACTTTCTAAAAAGGTCAGTATAGACCGGTTCGGTGGGGGTGCGAAGCGCCCCCTACTAAGCCTTTTGGTAGTACCAAGTATATGGTGCGAAGAACGGTATAAACCACCTGTGTACGCTAGGGGCGATTGCTGAAAGCGCACAAATTTTAATGTTCGCATCATCGAAAGGGATGAAGTCGAAGTGGCAGAAGCGGCCGAGCCGGGCAAAACTTTAGTGATTGTGGAGTCGGCAACTAAGGCGAAAAAGATCCAGCCGTACCTGGGAGATAACTACATCGTGGAGGCCTCCGTGGGGCATATCCGCGATCTCCCGCGGGGCGCTGCCGACGTGCCGGCGAAGTTCAAGAAAGAATCTTGGGCCCGCTTGGGTGTTAACCCGGAAGATGACTTCGCCCCGCTCTACGTCGTTAGCCCGGATAAAAAGAAAAAGGTCGCTGACCTCAAGTCCAAGCTGAAGCAGTGCGATAACCTCTTGCTGGCAACAGACCCGGACCGTGAGGGCGAGGCCATTGCTTGGCACCTATTGGAGGTTTTAAAGCCCAAGGTGCCGGTGCGCCGCATGGTCTTTAATGAGATCACCAAGTCCGCCATCTTGGAGGCGGCGGAAAACACCCGCGACTTGGACTATGACCTTATCGATGCCCAAGAAACCCGCCGCATCCTCGACCGCCTCTACGGCTACGAAGTCTCGCCAGTGCTGTGGAAGAAGGTCATGCCACGCCTTTCGGCCGGGCGAGTGCAGTCGGTGGCCACGCGGGTCATCGTCGAGCGCGAGCGCGAACGCATGGCGTTTATCTCCGCCGATTACTGGGATTTGCTCGCTACCTTGGACGCGGGCACCGGCAGCGGCGAGGGCCCGTCGGCCTTTGACGCGCGCCTGACCGCGGTTAATGGCAAGCGCGTGGCTGTGGGCCGCGACTTCGACGATCGCGGAAATGTGAAGACAAAGGACGTCATCGTCATCACCCAGGCGCAGGCGGAGGCCTTGGAAAAGTCTCTGCAGGGCGCGGGCATGACAGTAGCCGGGGTAGAGCACAAGCCCTATACCCGCAAGCCTTATGCGCCGTTTATGACCTCGACGCTGCAGCAGGAGGCGGGCCGGCGCCTGCACTTTACCTCGGAGCGCACGATGCGCATTGCGCAGCGCCTTTACGAAAACGGCCACATTACGTATATGCGTACGGACTCCTCTTCGCTATCCCAGCAGGGTCTGAACGCTGCGCGTAGCTCTGCAACCAGCATTTATGGTGCAGAATACGTCTCGGATTCCCCGCGCGTTTATGACCGCCGCGTCAAGAACTCGCAGGAGGCGCACGAGGCCATCCGCCCCGCCGGTGAGTCCTTTGCCACCCCGGGCCAGCTGTCTAGCCAGCTGGATGCGGAGGAATTTAAGCTCTATGACCTGATTTGGAAGCGCACAGTGGCCTCGCAGATGGCCGATGCCAAGGGCACCTCCATGAAGGTGGCCGTGGCTGGCACCGCGACGACGGATAATGGCGCCTATGACGTCGAGTTCTCCGCAACCGGCCGCACCATTACCTTCCCGGGTTTCTTGAAGGCTTACGGCGCCGACGAGGATACGAGCAAAAAGAGCGAAAACCGCCTGCCACACTTGGAGGAGGGCCGCGATCTGAAGGCCGAAGAGGTATCGGCAGAGGGCCACTCCACCAACCCGCCGGCGCGCTATACAGAAGCCAGCCTGGTGAAAAAGATGGAAGACTTGGGCATCGGCCGTCCTTCGACGTATGCCTCGATCATCAAGACCATCCAGGACCGCGGTTACGTGGTCTCGCGCGGCAACGCCCTGGTTCCTTCCTGGGTAGCCTTCGCTGTGGTGGGCCTCTTGGAGGAAAACTTCACCGAGCTGGTGGATTATGACTTCACCTCGTCCATGGAAGACGAGCTGGACTCGATTGCTACCGGCACGGAGGATGGCACGGACTGGCTGAACGGCTTTTACTTTGGCAACGCTGAGGCCAACGAGCACAAGGCGGCCTCCATTGCGCGGCATGGCGGGCTGAAATCGCTTATCGATGTCAACCTCGAGGCCATCGATGCCCGCAAGGTCAACTCGCTCAAGCTCTATACCGATTCGGAGGGCCGCGAGGTCTTCGTGCGCGTCGGCCGCTACGGGCCCTATATCGAGCGCGCGATCGGCACCAACGAGGACGGCAGCGTGGAATACCAGCGCGCCAACCTCTCGGAGACGGTGACCCCGGATGGGCTGAATGAACAGCTGGCGGAAAAGCTCTTTGCTACCTCGCAGGGCGGGCGCCAGCTGGGCGAAAACCCTGAAAACGGCCGCATGGTGGTGGCTAAGGAAGGCCGCTTTGGCCCCTATGTCACCGAGGTCGTCCGCGATGATGAGCGGGAAAAGGCCGAGGCGGAGGCCTTGGAGATCGTCGCCCAGGAGCGCGCCGAAGAGGATAAACAGCGCGCCGAGGAAGGCAAGCGCGCCAAGAATTGGGAGACCAAGACAGCCGCGAAGCAAAAGGAAAAGCGCATCAATGACTACATTGATGAGAAGCTGAAGCCGGGCACGGCCTCGCTTTTTAGCTCGATGGAGCCGCTGACCGTCACGCTGGAACAGGCCCTTGAGCTGCTATCCCTGCCGCGCGAGGTGGGCGTGGACGACGGGGAGATGATCACCGCCCAAAACGGCCGCTACGGCCCGTACTTGAAGAAGGGCACGGATTCGCGCTCGCTGGCTAAGGAAGAGCAGATCTTTAGCATCACCCTGGATGAGGCCCGCCGCATCTATGCGGAGCCGAAGCGTCGTGGCCGCGCGGCCGCACAGCCGCCGCTGAAGCAGCTCGGCGATAATGACGTTTCGGGCAAGCCTATGACCGTTAAGGATGGCCGCTTCGGCCCGTACGTTACGGACGGCACCACCAATGCGTCCCTGCGCCGCGGCGACGATCCGGAGCAGCTTACCGATGCCCGCGCCAACGAGCTCCTTTCCGAGCGCCGCGCCAAAGAGGCCTCTGGGGAGACGAAGAAGAAGTCCACGAAGAAGTCTTCTAAGAAGAGCACAAAGAAGTCGACCAAGAAATCGACGAAGAAGGCAACCAAGAAGTCCAGCAAGAAGGCCACTAAGAAGGGCACGAAGAAGGCGGCTAAGAAATCCAGCTCGAAGCCTTCGCCCGGCACGAAGAACGTGGTGAAGGCCGGCTCGCGGAAGAAATAAGTGCAGAGATAAGTAAGGTGGCGGGCATGAATGATTTTCTTGCCCGCACCGAGGAAGGCGCCGCGGCCTTGACCCGCGCGGTGTCTGAAACTTTTGCTGATGTCACCGACCCAGCCCGGCGCACGCCGCGGGGCTGGCGGCGTTTCGCGTACCTAGCGCTAGGCGAGTCCACGGTGTGGTCCCGCCTCTTTGGCTGGAAGAAGGCCCACGCCGTCACGAGCGCGCCGCTTCTGCCGCTTTTGGCGGCGGAGGCGCAGGACCCCACCCTGAGCCCTGCTTTGCTGGCCGGCGCGGTGGGGCAGGCGGAAAAGTCGCGCCGCTTGCAGCACCCCTCTTTCCTTGGGGTAGTCGGCGTAACCGCTAGCCACGCGGCGTATTCGTGGGCGCTTTATCGGCGCGGCGCGCGCAACGATGCCCGCGGGTGGGGCCTGCGCGCCATCGCTTGGGCGGCGGCGCTCCTCGCCACGCGCAAGCAGCCCACCCGGACCGCGGTAGCGGTGGGCGGCGCGGCGGTGCTGACCACCTCGGCGCTGGCGGGCGATCCGCGCCTGCGCACCGATACGACGAAGGGCTTGAGCCACGGCGCCAATCTCTTGGTCGCGGCGGAAGGCCTGACTGCGCTGCGGGCGTGGCTGTCTTTTGCTGAGTCTCAGCAGAAGACGCGGATACTGAAGAAAAACAAGAAACAGGCCAAGCCCACGAAGGCGGCCCGGGCGGTGGGTGCGGCGGAGGCCGGCGCCTTTGCCTTGGGGCACTTCCTGCTAGTCGATGCTCTGACTAGGTAAGGCCCTGACGAGGTACGCTCCGCTCCGGCTGCATGCTCGGCCCATAAGATAGCCGGCGGTGCACCACCTCGAAGGGCCCGCGCAGGCCCAGCGCTTCGAGCACGCAGGCACTAATTACGGTCACCAGCCACACGCCGCAGGCGAGGGCGGCTTGGCCGAAGGCCCCTAAGTCGTGGCCGTAGTCCAGCGTGAAGGGGTGCACGATAAGGAAAAACAGTATCGACTGGCCCACATAACCGCTCATGGATCGCTTGCCCAGCGCGACGAAGGGCCACAAGAGCGCGGGCACGGAGGTACCGGCGGCAAGGCGTTCTTGCACGGGCTGCAGGATAAGCGCGAGCCCGGCGAGGATCCCCGGCCCGGTTAGCACGCCGAGGGTGGAATTGGCGCTACTGGCGGCGTTCGCCCAGCGCTCATCAATTACCCCGAGGGTGCCTAAGGACCACAGCGTGCCAATGACCAGCGTTACGGCGGCGGCGATGGCCACCCAGCGCAGGAGCTGGGGGCGGTGAGAGGGGACATCGGCAAGCACGCCCTCGCGCGCCCACACAAAGCCCACCAGCATGACCGGCAGGTACATCAGCACGATGAGCGGGGCGGAGATGATCTGTGCGCCCAGGGTGAGAAGCTGGCTTAGCAGCAGGTCACCATAGGAATTCACGGTGCCGATGGCATCGACGGGGATATCGAGCCCGCCGTCCACCGCGGAGAAAATAAACGCGGCGATGCCGAGCACCGTCAGCACCCCAAGCGCGATATAAGAAATCTTGCGCAGCGTAGAATTGTACAGCGTGAGCAGCAAGGCAATGACTATGCCCGCAATGCCGTAGACAAACATGATGTCGCCCCAAAACAGCAGCACCATGTGCACCGCGCCCAACAGCGCGAGGAAGCCATAGCGCTTGGCGATGACCCTCCTTGCCTCCTCCAGCGGAAATCCTCGCCGCCACAGGCTCATCGCGATGAGCCCCACGCCGAAGCCCAGCAGGGTAGAAAACATGGGCAGTCCGCGGTTGTGCACGAAGAAAGCGCCGAAGACGACGGCGATTTTATCCAGTACGCTGTCATTGAGGATGCCGCCGAAATACGCGCCCGGCCGGTCTTCGGTGATGATCCACGCGGTGGTCATATTCGCTATCGCGATGCCTAAAAGCGCCATTCCGCGCGCCGCGTCGGGCACGATGAGGCGGGTGCTTGCCATTAGATTTCGCACCTTTCTGCCAGGCTGGCGCGGATGGGGCGCGCCAACTGGGTCATGCGGCGGCGCCCGCGCAGCTCGATGGATTTCATGACGGTCCAGCGGGCCTGCTCGGCCTCGTTGGCGGTCTTTAGGGCGGCGGCGTTGGTCAAGACCTGGCCAGGGGTGTCCTTGGCCATTTCGGTCAGGCGGGCGGCCTCATTGACGGCATCGCCGATGACAGTGTACTCGAAGCGATCCGCGCCGCCGATGTGGCCTGCCACCACGTGGCCGGAGGCGACGCCGATGCCAGCCTGCAGCTCGAGCCCGCGCAATTCGCCGCGCAGCTCGCGGGCGGCCTGCAGCGCCATCGAGGTCGAGTCGTACACGTTGAGCGGGGCGCCAAAGACGGCGAGGGCGGCATCGCCCTGGAACTTATTGATGATGCCCTTATTGCGGTGCACCACCGTTACGACGTGCTCGAAGAATTTATTGAGCTCCGTGACCACTTCTTCGGGCGAGTGGTTGACCGCGAAGGTGGTGGAACCGATGACATCGATAAACAACACCGCGACCTTCCGGTCCTCGCCGCCCAATTCGGGGCGCTCATCAAGGGCGCGCTGGGCCACCTCGGTGCCCACGTAGCGGCCGAAGATATCGCGGACGCGCTGGCGCTCGCGCAGACCGCGCATCATCTCATTAAATCCTGCCTGCAGGACGCCGAGCTCGGATCCATCGTAGATATCGACCTCGGCATCGGACTCGCCGCGGCGCACGCGGTTAATCGCATCCTGCAGCTCCACGATGGGATCGACCACGCTCATGATGGCGAAGCTGGTGCCGATAAACCCAGTAGCCAGCGCGGTGAGTGCCAGCGCCACGATGGCTGGGATGATCTCGCTGGCATCGCCGGAGAAGAGCCCGGTGTGCTGCCCCAGCAGCACCAACACGATGCCGAGCAGCGGCACACCGGAGGTCATCAGCCAGGTGGAAAACAGGCGATACTTAATGGGTGGTTCGACGGTGGAATCTTCAAAGCGGCGGGCGACGGCTTGCGCGGCGACGGGACGCACGAGGCGCTCTGCCTGCAGGTAGGTCAAGATGATGACCACCAGGCCCGCCAGGGTGGTGGAGATGCCCACGACGAGCCCGAGCCGCCCGGATTGCCCGCTGGAGATAGCCACCGTCAAGATGATGCCGATGAGCCAGACCGCGGCCGCAACCAAGGATTGGTACACGGGGATGCGCAGCACGAGGGTGCGCACCATATTTGGATCGTGTGCATCAGGATTGCGCTGCCAATCCAGCACGGGGCGGAAGAGTAGCAGGGTAGCGGCGATGCCGATGATGACGGCAAAGACGAGGTAGACCGCCGCCACGCCCTTCAGGTTGGGAAGCTCGGCGGCAAAGTCCTCGATTTCCGGCATGGGCAGGAAATAGAGGATGAAGGTCATGATCGCGATGGCGCCGATGATATTGGCGCCCAAGACCAAGGCAGCGTATACCGGCCATTGGGTTCCCATAAGCCAACGAGCGCCACGCAATAGTCTGTTCATAACTACTTACTGTAGTAAGACCAGTAGGCTAGAGCGAGTGAATACGGGAAGCGTTGCGCAACGATTGGCAGATACCCCAGGTGTGGCCCGCACTATCTTGGGTGCCGCGCGGGCGGCGCGGGGGATGTCGGGGGCAGATCCGCGGGCGATGAGCCATTCCTGGCTCTTTACCGGCCCTCCCGGTTCGGGGCGTTCCTTGGCCGCAATCGATTTCGCGGCCGCGCTCATGTGCACCGATCCAGAGGAACCGGGCTGCGGAAAATGCGAGGCCTGCCGCGCCGTGCTGGGCACGAAGCAGCACACGGACCTAGTCTTGGTGGACCCGCAGGAGGTCATCATCCCGGTGGATACGGTGCGCGAGGTCATTGGGCGCGCCGCGAGCCTGCCCACGGTCGCCCCATGGCGCGTCGTGATCTTCAATAACGCGGATCGCCTCAACAATAACGGCGCCAACGCGCTGCTCAAGACGGTGGAGGAACCGCCGGAGCGCACCGTGATTATCATGTGCGCGCCTTCCGATGCCCCCGAGGACTTCTCCCAGACCCTTCGCTCGCGCTGCCGGCACCTGTACATCCCCTCGCCATCGGTGGAGAATATCGTTGCGCAGTTGGTGAGCGAAGGCGCCTCGGATCACGATGCCCGCCTCGCCGCCGTCACCTCCCTGCGCCACGTGGGCAGGGCGCGCCACCTAGTGACAAATCCTACGGTGCAAAAGCGCCGCGCGGTGGCCATCAACCTGGCGGAAGACATCTTCCACGAATCCCAGGGCTTTCAGGCGGTGACCTCGCTTCTTAAGCTGGTGGATGCGGACGCGAAGGAATCGCACAAGGAGGAAGAGGAAGCGGAGCTGGCCAAGCTGGAAAATACCTTTGGCGTGGGCGCGAAGGGTAAGGGCGCGGCGAAGGCGCAGCGCGATGCCCGCACCGCCATCAAGGACTTACAAGAACAGCACAAGAAGCGGGCGAAGCGGCGGGTCATCGATAACCTCGACCTGGTGCTCGTCGATCTCTCCGGAATCTACCGCGACGCGCTGATGACAAAGGTGGGCGCGCAGGTGGAGATGACCCACCCGGATTTCGCGGGGCTATCTGGCGAGCTGGCGCAGCGGGTGAGCGAGGAGGGCCTCTTGGAGTGCCAGTCCGCCATTTCTTATTGCCGCGAGCAGCTGACCCAGAACGTGGGCACGCAGATTGCTTTCGACGGCTTGGTGGGCAGGCTGCGGCGGGCCTGCCTCTAGCGCTGGGGCTGTCTAGTACCGGGCCGGTGTTAAACGCCGGCCCCGCCAAAAACCGGCCCTGAGCCCCGATTTCTTTTCCGCGCCACCCCTGCGATAGAATCGCCAGTGCTGCTTAAGCAGCGCGCCGCCTTAGCTCAGTCGGTAGAGCATTTCACTCGTAATGAAAAGGTCGCGAGTTCGATTCTCGCAGGCGGCTCCATTTTTATATGTGCGGGTTTCTTCCTTAATATAAACTCTCCTTCAATAGAAGCAGGCCATATGGCCTCGGTGAGAGAAGGAACGATACACTGCTTATTGCTACCGTCGCAGCAGAAATCCTCTTTTGGGCGTGCCTTATTCTGGGCGGTGTTCTCCGATACATCGTTAAGGCCCCAAGAATTGGACTGGCATTCTTTATCGCTACGCCAATTATTGACATAGTCTTGTTAATTTTCTCATTTTTCACCATGCATAACGAAGGCGAAGCGGGATTCATGCACGGTTTCGCAGCTTTTTATATCGCATTTTCGCTGGTCTTTGGCGGCAACATCATACGCGCAGTTGATCGGAAACTCAGCGGGAAGTCGAAAACCGAGTCTGGGAATCAGTCCGATAATAATTTAAGAAAATGCGTATATGCCAGTGCGGTAACGGCTGCGATCCTTATGATTAGCATCGCGGTGGTAGGGCTAAACGGCAGCTTCTGGTTGATTTATTGGCTTATTGCCGTGCTCTTTACCCCACCGATGTGGTGGGGCATGGAAAAACTTAATCGCCGTGCTTAAGCAGGCGCGGAACCACCTTGCCGGTGGCATTGCGCGGCAGCTTAGATAGGAAATGTACGTCGCGGGGTACGGAGTGCTCGGCGAGCTTTTCGTGCACCCAGGCACGGATGGCATCGGCAGTCAGATCGCGGCCGGCGGCATCGGCAGTAGGCACCGCCCATACGGCGATGCGGCTGAAGGTCTCGCTATCCTCCACGCCACCCGCGTGCACCTCATCGATGCCGGGCATGGCCTCGAGCACCTCGGTCACGGACTGGGGGTGGACATTCTCGCCGCCCACGATGATCATGTCATCGGCCCGGCCCACGACGTGGAGGAAGCCCTGCTTGTCGATGTACCCCAGATCGCCGATCGACAACAATCCATCGATCCGATTGAGCTTGAGCTTGGGGTTGGTATAGCCGGTCATGGCGGTGGAATTGGTGAGGTAGATTTCGCCCACCTCGCCGCGGGGAACGGGGTAGCCCTCCTCATCGAGGATGCGTAGCTTGGTGCCATTGGCCACCTTGCCCACCGCATCGGGGTTTTCTGCGACCTGGTCCATCGTGGCCGTTGAGGCTAGGGCAAGCTCCGTGGAACCATAAACGTTGCACAGGATGGGGCCGAAGCGCGCATTGGTGTCCTTGACCACCTGCGGGGTAAGGGCATTGCCGGCAGAGGCGATGAAGTTCAGGCTGGAGGTATCGAAGGAACCCTCGGGATCGTGATCCACCAAGCGCTTGAAAAAGATGGGGGAGGAGAGCATGCCGTCGAGGCGGTAGCGTTGGACATCATCAAGCACCTGCTCCGGTTCAAAAACGCGGCGGGTGACGATGGTATTGCGCAGCCCCAGAGCGATATTGATGCAGGCCCACCCCCAGGTGTGGAAGATGGAGGCCGTCATCTGCACGCGCTGATCGGCGCGCCACGGGATATTGCCCACGATGGAGGCGAGGACAACCGGCAAGGTCGGCTCGGGACGGACGATGCCTTTGGGGATGCCGGTCGTGCCGGAGGACATCAGCACGATGGGGCCGTGCTTGGGAAAGGCGGGCAGCTCGATATCCAGGGGATTTTTCACGATCTTATCGAGCGTGGGCAGATCGCTTGCTCCCGTATCGTGGGCAATGATGACCGGGATATCGAGGTTGGGGTCGACGCGATCGATAAATTCATCATCGATGACGAGGACGTTAATGCCATTTTCTTCGATGCAGCCGGCGAGCTGCTCTGGGGAAGAACCGACATTGAGCAGGTAGATCCCGGCGCCGGCGTAACCCTTGGCTCCCAAGGGAATGATGATGCCGCGGCCGTTGCGGGCCATGACGCCGAGCCGGATCTCCGGCAGCTGCAAGGACTGCAGGTAGCGGGCGAAATTCTGCGCGTGGGATCGCAGCTGGCGGTAGGTGAGGGTGCCGTCGTCATCGATAAGCGCGAGGCGATCTGGGCAGGTTAAATAGGCCTGCTCAATTTCGCGCGCCGTGGTGAAGCGGTAACGCGCGAGGTTGGGCAGGAGCTTGAGCTGCCCGCCAAGCCCGCCTTGCCGGGTGATAAGCCCCGACTTGAAGAGGGCAGGGAAGAACTGGCTGAGCGCGGAGGCGTGGAAGGGAACATCAGTCAATTTCATGGAAGAGAAAGCTCCGAAAAGAGAAGATAACGAAAATATAACTACAAACGATATCGTCAGAAGAAAAGATCGTGTTGCTTTTAACTCGAAAAATGTTACTAGAGTGACTAATATACACTTAAGTGACGACGTGTGAAGAAAAGGTCTCTCGATGAAATCCATAAAACTCAAAGCATTTTCGGTCGTAGCTTCCGCGATCGCGGTGGTAGGTGCGGTGGCCGCGCCGCAGGCTAGCGCGGCAGAACGCAATCTCGTCTCCTTCGGTGACTCGGTCATGGCGGATCCGAATGGCGGGGAATACTTGGCGGACCGCTTCAATCCCTCCCGGGTAATCGGGGAGAACTGCCCCACTTCCTTCAACTATGCGAAGCGTACCGGTGCCAAGATTGGCCTGCCGGTGCGCGATTTCTCCTGCGCTGGTGCGGTGTCGATGTCCAACGGCCCGCAGATCTGGCAGCAGGTGGATGCCGCCATCGGATCTGGCGCGCTGACCCCAGATACCGCGCGCGTGCTGATTACCACCGGCTTCAACGACACCTATAACCACCGCGATCTGAACATGGATCAGATCCGCCGGGAATTCACGGATCGCACCGCCCCACAGATTGAGCGGATTAAGCGCGCCGCGCCGAATGCCCGCATCCAGATCGTGGGCTACCCCACCATCGGTTCGGGGCCGCACTACTGCCTCGTCCACGTTGGCCCGACGCCGCTGGATTCGACCTTCCTGCCCATGGCCCAGGACTACGAAAACAAGGCGCAGTGGATGCAGGTTGATTTGGCGGCCCGTACCGGCGTGCAATTCCTGGACATGAAGCCCTCGACCCGTAATAACGGCATGTGCGCTAATGCGAATGACCGTATGTGGGCAGGTCTCGTGGACTTTACGGCGGGTCCCGGCAACCTGCCTATTCACATGAACCAGCGCGGCCACGAGCACGCGGCCAACGTCATTGCCGCTTCCTAGCAACCATTTTCATTACCGCGGCCATATTGAAAATGTAGGTATGGTTGTGGACATGACTGTAAAAGCTGTTATTGCCCGCTCTAAGGGCGCGGAAGTTGAGACCGTAAATATCGTTGTTCCCGATCCCGGCCCCAATGACGTCATCGTGCGGGTACAGGCCTGCGGTGTATGCCACACCGACTTGGCCTACCGCGATGGTGACATCGAGGATGCCTTCCCCTTCCTGCTGGGCCACGAGGCGGCAGGCGTGGTGGAGACCGTAGGTTCTGCGGTCACCCACGTGGAGGAGGGCGATTTCGTCGTCCTGAACTGGCGCGCAGTGTGCGGCGAGTGCCGCGCTTGCAAGAAGGGCGAGCCCAAGTACTGCTTTAATACCCACAACGCTTCCAAGGCCATGACCTTGGAGGACGGAACCGAGCTCACCCCTGCGCTGGGCATCGGTTCCTTCGCAGAGAAAACCCTGGTCCACGAGGGCCAGTGCACTAAGGTCAATGACATGGACCCCGCAGCTGCCGGCCTATTGGGCTGCGGCATCATGGCCGGCCTCGGCGCATCCGTTAATACCGGCGATATCCAGCTGGGCGAGTCCGTAGCCATCTTCGGCTGCGGCGGCGTCGGCGTCGCGGCTATTGCTGGTGCGAAGCTGGCGGGCGCGGCGAAGATCATCGCCGTAGACATCGACGAGTCCAAGCTGGAGACCGCGCGCGAGTTCGGCGCCACCGACACCATTTGCTCGAAGGGCATGTCGGAGCAGGAGGTCATCGATGCGGTGCGCGATCTCACCGGCGGCTTCGGCACGGACGTTTCCATTGACGCGGTGGGCATCCAGCCGACGTGGCGCCAGGCCTTCTACTCCCGCGATCACGCCGGCCGCATGGTGATGGTGGGCGTGCCTAACCTGACCGACCACGTGGACATCCCGGCCATCGACCTCTACGGCCGCGGCGGTTCCATCAAGCCGGCTTGGTACGGCGACTGCTTGCCGGAGCGCGACTTCCCCGCATACGTTGCCCTGCACAAGGCCGGCAACTTCCCGCTGGATAAGTTCGTTTCTGAGCGCATCGCGCTTGACGATGTCGAGTCTGCCTTCCAAACTATGAAGGACGGCAAGGTACTACGCTCGGTGGTGGAATTTTAATGCAGATTGACAGCACGGTAACTTCTGGCAAGTTCCGCCTGGATGGCGGCGAATGGGACGTGGACAATAACGTCTACGTACTTGGCGATGCCTCCAGCGTCTACATCGTCGACCCCTCCCACGATCTCGATGCCGTGGCAGAGCTGGTGGGCGATCGCAAGGTCGAGGGCATCATCTTGACCCATGGCCACAACGATCACTGCGAACTCGCGCCGGAGGCGGCGAAGCGCTTCGACACGGATGTCTACATGCACCCGGACGATGACATGCTCTGGCGAGAGGCGAATGGCGATGCCCACTACATCGACCTAGCCGATAACAGTCAGTTCGACATCAACGGCGAGAAGATCACCGTCTACCACACCCCGGGCCACTCGCCGGGCTGCGTCGTCCTCTACGTCGATGGCACCCTGCTGTCTGGCGATACCCTGTTCAACGGCGGCCCTGGCGCGACGGGGCGCAAGTACTCGGACTTCGATGTCATCATCGAGTCCCTGCGCAACGTCGTCTTCAACCTGCCGGATGACACGAAGGTCTTGCCGGGACACGGCGATGCCACGACGGTGGGCGCGGAAGCGGCGCGCATCGACGAGTACATCGAGCGCGGCTACTAATAATCGCGCAAGTACTCCCCGTAGCCGGATTTGAGGAGGGGCTGGGCTAGCGCTTCCAGCTCCGCCTGGGAGATGAATCCGGCTTCATAGGCCGCCACCTCGGGGGAACCGATGATGATGCCCGTCCTTTTTTGCATCACCTCTACATAGGCGGCGGCCTCGCTCATGGAATCGACGGTGCCGGTATCCAGCCAAACACTACCGCGGTGGAGGCGCTGCACACTTAGCGCGCCGCGGCGCAGGTAGGCCTCGTTGATGGAGGTGATCTCGAGCTCCCCGCGATCGCTTGGCGTGATGGACTTAGCGATATCGATGACAGAATTATCGTAGAAATACAGCCCGACGACGGCATGATTAGATCGCGGCTCGGCCGGCTTTTCTTCAATGCTGAGCGCTTGGCCCGCCTGGTCGAATTCGACGACGCCGTAGCGCTGCGGATCCGATACCTCATAGGCAAAGATGATGCCGCCCTCTGGATTGCGGCACTGGCTTAGCTCCCCGCCGAAGCCGTGGAAGATATTATCGCCGAGGACCAGCGCAACGCTGTCATCACCAATGAAATCCTCCCCAATCAAAAAGGCCTGCGCCAATCCTTCTGGGCGGGGCTGGACGGCGTAATCGATCATTAACCCGAGTTGGGAACCATCCCCGAAGAGCCGTTGAAACGCCCCAGCGTCCTCTGGGGTGGTGATGATGAGGATCTCCCGAATGCCCGCTTGGATGAGCGTGGTCAACGGGTAGTAGACCATCGGTTTGTCATAGATGGGCATGAGCTGCTTAGAGATGCCCTTAGTAATGGGATAAAGCCGCGTTCCGGATCCACCGGCAAGGATTATGCCTTTCATCGCTACTCCTCGCTGGCCTTGCTGGGCTCGCCAGGAACGCTAGGGTACAGCGCGAGGTACAAGGCGAGGGCGGCCCGCCAATTCTGCGGGGAAAAGCCCGTGGCTTCGATTTTATCTAGGGCAAGCGTCGATTCTTTGGGCCGTGGTGCCTCGGGTCCGGCGAATTCCCGATACTGTTCGGTGCTTACCGGCGTGACCTCTGATGGGTCGTGGCCTAAGCCGATGAATACGGACATCGCCATTTCATCGCGCCCGACGGTATCGCCGGAGTTGGAGATATTATAAATCCCGTACTCGGGGCGGGTGCGCAAGAGATGCGCGATGCCCTTCGCCAAATCCTCGGCAAAGGTGGGGCGCCCGCGCTGGTCATGGATGACCTTCGGCTCCTTATCCGCTTCGGCGAGGCGGCGCATGGTGGCGATGAAGTTCGGGCCATCGCCAAACACCCACGAGGTACGCACAACATAATGCTGCGGTGCAGTCTGAGCGGCGGTTTCGCCAGCGGCCTTCGACGCCCCGTAGGCGGATAGGGGCGAGGGGGTTTCGTCTTCGGTGTGCAGCTCCTTGGATCCATCGAAGATGTAGTCGCTGGATACGTGCACGAAGGCCAGCTGGTTTTCGGCAGCGATGCGGGCGAGCTTCGCCGGGGCTTCGGCGTTGACGGCCCAGGCGGCGGCGCGATCGTCCTCGGCGCCATTGACGTCGTTGTAGGCGGCGCAGTTGATGATGGCCTCGTATTGCTTCCACTGGCGCTGCGGGGGATTTGTGATGTCGAACTCCGCATGGGTGCAGAACTCGGCATTCTTGAGAACCCGCTTCAGCGCCCGGCTGAGCTGGCCATTCGCACCGGTAACGAGGATTGTGCGGGGAGGCATGGGGGTGACGTCGGCAAGCGCAGGCAGGTGCTTGTCCTTTTCTGATACCTCGCATGGCTCGAGGGGCCACTCCACCACGTCGAGGTTGATTCCGGTATAGCGCGCCTCGGGGGACCAGTGCTCGTTGACCAGGTAGGAGTAGGAAGTTCCCTCGAGGGCTTGAAAGCCATTGGCAACCCCGCGCGGTACAAATATGGCGGTCTCCGGACCCACTTCATGGGTGACGATTTCCCCAAAGGTTTCCGATCCTTCGCGGAGATCGCACCAGGCGCCAAAGATCTTGCCGTTCGCGACGGAGACGAGCTTGTCCCAAGGCTCAGCGTGCAGCCCGCGCGTGGCACCGGTGTGGTTATAAGAAATATTATTTTGCACCGGCTGGAACGAAGCCAATTCTGGTGCGGCCTCACCAAGCTTTTCGCGCTGCCAGTTTTCCTTGAACCAACCGCGGTTATCTCCGTGTACGTCCAGCTCGATGATGCGTAGGCCTTCAATGGCGGTGTTGTGTACCTGCATAATTACTGTCCTTGCTCTTTATAACGGGCTTCTACAGATTCCTTTTGGGAGCGCCACCACGTTTCGTTATCGCGGTACCAGGCGATGGTATTTTCCAAGCCCGCCCGGATATCGGTAAAGCGGGGCTGCCACTCTAATTCGCGGCGCAGCTTGGTAGCGTCCATGGCATAGCGCTGGTCATGGCCGGGGCGGTCCGCCACGTGCTCGTACAGGGCTCGACCTCCCTGGGTATGTCCCATGATTTCGCAGATTATCTCGATGATGCGCTTATTATCGATGTCCGGCTGGTCAGCGCCGATATTATACGTTTCACCAATCCGCCCCTCTTCGATGATTTTTAGCACCGCCGCGTTGTGATCGTCGGCGTGGATCCAGTCACGAACCTGCTCGCCCGTGCCGTAGAGCTTGGGGGTATGCCCGGAGAGGATATTGGTGATTTGGCGCGGGATGAACTTTTCGATGTGTTGGTATGGCCCGTAATTATTTGAGCAATTGGAAATGGTGGCGCGCAGGCCAAAGGATCGGACCCATGCCCGCACGAGGTGATCGGAGCTCGCCTTGGTAGCCGAATAAGGGCTGGAGGGCGCGTATGCGGTATCCTCCGTGAACTTGGTATCCGCCCCAACTTCTAAGTCCCCGAATACCTCATCGGTAGAAACGTGGTGAAAGCGGACATCGTTTGTCCGGCACGCCTCTAGAAGGGTATAGGTGCCCACCACATTGGTGTGGATAAACGGGGACGGATCCCGCAGGGAATTATCATTATGGGATTCGGCGGCGAAGTGCACGACGATATCCGCCTTGGCGACGAGCGGATTCACCACCGTAGCGTCCGCGATATCGCCCTCCACTAATTCCACATCGAGCCCCGCAAGGTTATCCCGGTTGCCGGCGTAGGTCAGCTTATCCAAGACTGTGATGCGGGTATCTGGGCGCACCTTGGCCATGAGGCGCACGAAATTGGCGCCGATGAAGCCGGCGCCGCCAGTAACGAGCATGGTGTGCATGAGTCTCCAGTGTAGGGGAGTCCGTATAAGCGCTGCGCGTGGACAGCCCCAAAACGCTTGTACACGCACTTCTAGGCCGTACGGCATAATCGTACGGCCTGAAGGCACGGTCGCGGGTGGATAGTAGGGCAGCTCACGCTGCACCGGGAGGCGGCGGAGAAGATGGTGAGTCCGTCCCTGAAGCTTGTGGCGATTCGGCCGGGGAACCGGGTGGTGAATCCACCGGTTCATGAGGCTGAGCAGGTGGGTCGGCGAGCTTGCGCGCCGGGGCTTGCTCTGCAGCGGGGGAGTTATTGAGCTCCACCGAGGGCGAAAGCCCGCCGGTATGCGCTGAGCGGTAGCCCACGCGTCCCGTTTCCGGGTCTCTTTCCGCATGCCCCATGCCATTGTGGCCATCGCGGTTATCGTTATTGTCCACGTGGTGCCGACGGCAGAGCAGGGTGAGGTTCCGGAGGTCTGTAGCTCCCCCGTGGGACCATGCCTGCAGGTGGTGGACATCGCAGTCTTGCCACGGCCGGTTGCAGTCCGGGTGGGTGCACACGATTTCACTGGCGGCAAGCGCCAGCTTTTGCCACAGCGACGCGGTGCGCTTGGTGCGCCCGAGCTCGAGCGGGAAGCCTTTGTCATCGACGGCGCAGAAAAAGTCGTGCTGAGCAGCGCCCAGGCGGAGGAGATCGAGCGGGGATAGGTCGATTCCCACGCTCGTGGTGAAGCGGGTGTCGCTGTTCATCGCTTGTAGCTCTTCAAGGGTAGTGGCCACAAAGAAGGAGCCGAGGCCGTCCGATTTCTTTTGCCCTGCGGACAAGTAGCTACCTAGAGCCGCGGTCAATTGATCCGCCATGCGCTGGGCATAGGTACGCGTATCGTCTTCGGGGCTCAGGCTCTCGCTGCCCTTATTCTTGGCAGGGGCGAAGGCACTAGCCAAGACCGCAGCGGCGGAGGCATCAAGGTAGCCGGAGATGTGCACGCCACCGTCTGCATCTTGGTGGGAAATGCTGAAGCGGCGCTTGCGGGTGGCCGCGTGTGGATCGCGCTTCCCGGAGGGATCGACGGCATGCTTATTCGCCTTGCGGATGGCCTGACGTAGCCAATCGCGCAGGGACTCATAGGAGCGGTGCTTGGCCTCTTCCAGAGCCTTATTACGCAGCTCCCGCGGCCCAGGAACCGCGAACTTATTGAGGTTGCGCAGTTCCCGTTCGATGAGGTTGAGGACGCGCTCCGGGATGGGGTCTTCCTCGAAGAGTTTCTTGCGGCGTTGTTCTTCCGCTCGGCGCTCACGATCGGCGCGGCGGCGCGCTTCCTCCTCGGCTTTCTTTTGCGCCACCGCGTCCGCCTCGTCGTCTGCTGGCGGGGGAGTAGGTTCAGGATCCTCGATGGGAGCAAAGAGGTTCTTGCCATTGCGCAGGCGGGCAGCGGCTTCGGATTCCGTGAGGCCAAGGCGAGCGACTAAGTAGTCCTTGGCCTTAGAGGAGCCGACCCGCCTGCCGGCATCATCGCGCTCTGCAATGAAGGCAAAGGCGGCATCGATGGTGGATTTATTGCCCAGCGCTCGCTCTAAATGTTCGAAGTTGGGGTGGAGCAACTCGAAGGAGAGATCGTCCGGATTCTGCATAAGGTTGCGCAGGCGCGTAAGCCCCGCAGCCACATCTGAAATGGCTGAATTGATTTCCGTGTGCTTTGCAGTTTCCATGGTTCCCTCCTTCCTGTTTCGCTTTCATGTTCTATTTTAATCCAATAAAACGCCAGCGCAACAGCAAGAAAGGAAATGGTCAATAGACTGTACATTCCCCACTCAAACGGGCCCAGCTACAACCAAACACGCCCAAAACGCACCTAAAACGCAACCAAAACCACTAATCCGGAAACTTAGGCAACGCTGTTTCATCGAGCCATGCGGCAACGGTGGCATCGAAAAGAGCGGCGTCCGGCGCAGCCTCCCGGAAGGCGGAGAGGAGATCGGAGGGCTGAACCACGGAATGTTGATGCTGGGTGAGGTAGGAGGTGAGGGTGGGGAAGAAGGCATCGGCAAGCAGCCGGTGAATGGCGTGCACCGTGAGGGCCCCGCGCTTGTACACGCGGTCATCGAACATATCGCGTGCGCCCGGATCAGAAACCTTGATGTCTTGGCGCTTGCGCGTCAGGACCTGGTAATGCGAGCGCGCCGCCTCGCGCGCGGACGCGCCACCCTTGTGCTCACCCCACAACCACTCGCTGTAGCAGGCAAAACCCTCATTGAGCCAGATATCCTTCCATTCAGAAAGGCCGACGGAATTGCCAAACCATTGGTGGGAAAGCTCGTGCGCGATGAGCCGCTCGAAGGCGTGATCGCCCTTCACGTGGTTGGAACCAAAAATGGACAGGCCCTGGGCCTCGAGGGGGATTTCCAGCTCATCCTCGGTAATGACGACCTGATAGGTGGGGAAGGGATAGGGCCCGTAGATGGAGGAGAAGAAATCCACCATCTCCTGCTGCCGGGAGAACTCCTCGTGCACGCGCTCGCGCAAGAACGCCGGCGCCCACGCCTGGGTATTATTCCCCAGCGAATAAGAAGAAAACTCTCCTACCTGCACCGTTGCCAGGTACGTGGCCATGGGGTGGCGCGTGCGGTAGTGCCACCGGGTGGTCGAACCGCCGGCCTTGCGGGAAACCAATTCGCCATTGGAAACGACGGTAAAGGGGCTATCAGCGGTGATGATGATGTCATACGTCGCCTTTTCTGAAGGCGTGTCATCGCATGGGAACCAGCTGGGCGCGCCATTGGGCTGGCTGGCCACCAACGAGCCGGATTCGGTTTCCTCCCAGCCAATTTCGCCCCACGTGGTGCGGATGGGGCGCGGGCTGCCGCCGTAGCGAATATGCAGTTCAAACTCAGTCCCGGCAGGGATCTCGTCTGCAAAACGCAGGCGCAGCTTCCCGGAAGATTGGCGGAACTTAGCCACCCGCGGGGCGTGCTTAGCGGTCACGCGCCGCGCCACCATCGCCCCGCCGAGGTCCAAAGTTAAGGAGGCCAACTCTTCCACCGCGCGCACGCTTAAAATGGCCTCACCCTGCAGCAGGTTAGGCTCCACGCGGTAGTTCAAGTCCAGCGTGTAGTGGGTGACTTCAAAACCAAGGTTGAAGTCCACGCCGGTATAAGGATCAGTATGCGCACGCGAAAAGGCGGTAGGAAGCAATGTCATAATATTGCGATCCTACCGCCCGTCACGCGCAGCCGAAATTTAGCTATTGAATGCCCGCTCGAAAACTGGCCAAGAATCCTTCAGATCCTCTTTCCAGTGCGGCCACGAGTGGGTTCCGGTATTGCGGAAGTTGTAGGTGGCTGGCACTCCGGCCTGGTCAAGCTTGGCCTTGAAGTTGTGGGTGCAGTAGTTCACTCCAGCTTCGATGCCGCCGCCCTCAACCTGCAGGGTGGAGGAACCGCGTACTGCTTCTTCTTGGTTCAGACCCATAGAGCGCAGATAGCTATAGGTGTCCTGTTCACTTGCCAAGCCGGAACCGGAAGAAATGTAGAGCTCGGTACCGTGCAGCTTATCGGCGTTCATCATGGCGTCGTTGTAACGGTTGGTCTCGGAGCCGTACGGGCCCCACATCTGGTCCACGCTGCCGCCGCCACGGTTGACGGTCAGCTCTACGGCCTGGCGCTCCAGCGGGTAAGCGGTAGCGGCACAACCTGCGTATGAGCCCACTGCATCGTAGAAACCTTGGTTGTGCTGTGCCAGCAGCAGGGAAGAGGTAGCGGACATGGACATGCCTGCAATGGCGCGGTGGTTATCCGCGTTGATGTGCTTTTCAATGGCACCCGGCAGTTCCTTGGTCAGGAAGGTTTCCCACTTTTGTGGTCCCTGCAGGAATTCTGAATTCGGCTCAGAGATCCAGTCGGTGTAGTAGGAGAATGCACCGGCCTGCGGGACTACGACGTTGACGTCCTTTTCGTGGTAGAAATCAACGGCATCAGAAAGCTTCAGCCAATCCATGTCTTGTTCTGCTCCGCCTGCGCCATTGAGCAGGTAAATGGTTGGGCGGTTTTCGCTCTTGGCGCGGATGACGGCCAGCGGAATCTTCCGGTCATTCATTGCCGGCGAGGTTGCCTCGAGCTTTTCAACGCGTGCGTCGTCCTTGTACTTCTTGTACCAGGACTTACCCTCGATCTCCGGGGTAGGTTCCAGCGGGGAAATCGTGGACTGTGCGGTATCGCCCGTCACTTGCTGCGGGGTGAGCTC
Source organism: Corynebacterium sp. KPL2830 (assembly GCF_040225635.1). NCBI lineage: Bacteria > Bacillati > Actinomycetota > Actinomycetes > Mycobacteriales > Corynebacteriaceae > Corynebacterium > Corynebacterium sp. KPL2830. The sequence continues at coordinate 43,305 of NZ_JBEHFR010000004.1, forward strand.
GGCTGCGCCCGCCACGGGAGCATAAGCTAAGCCCGTGCAAACCGCAGCTGCCGCGAGGATAGAATTAAGACGCTTCATGGTGCTTCTTTCCAGTGGGGAATGGACTCGATAACTATACTTCGGCCGCGAAAAATCGGCATGTTGAGGGAAGTATATTCAGTATTCCTACATGTAGACCTAACCATTAATAGTGCCCAATAAATGCTTGCCGGTAAAGACTTTCGCTGATGTGGGGGAGTAGCGGGGGTAGGCATACTTTCATTGCCTTTTCCGCTAATAATGATAACTAGTGCTATGACAGCTGAGGTTCCTGTGTCATAATTTTCCAATGAAGCACGGCGTGACGCGGTTTGTGTCTGTAATAACATCAGTAGCGGCTGCGTTAGTGCTTTTAGTGTGAAAAGCTAAGCAGCGAGATTGTGTACTCGCGCCCCATCAAGAGAAAGAACATCAATGAACCTTTTTGATTCCGCCCTCGTGTCCTTCAATGAATTCATTGGGCCATTCATCCACTCTGCAATGGATGCATATTCCAAGCTGCTAGCATCCTTGGGCGTGATTTAAGTCCACGAATGCTTAAGGGCCCTGCGGAGGTGCATCTGCTGCTTGCCGATGCCCCCTTTGCAGGGCCCTTTCCCTATCCTCACCGCGGCTTGGGGTGGGGTGCCCCCAAGTGTGACCAATTACGCGACATTGAGGACAAAGTTACGTATCCTGTAGGGCGTGACTAACGAACATTATGACGTAGTAGTACTCGGTGCGGGCCCTGGCGGCTACGTTGCCGCCATCCGCGCAGCTCAGCTTGGAAAGAAAGTCGCTGTTATTGAAAAGCAGTACTGGGGCGGAGTCTGCCTCAACGTAGGCTGTATTCCCTCCAAGTCGCTGCTGAAGAATGCAGAGGTAGCCCACACCTTCAACCACGAGGCGAAGGCTTTTGGCATCTCCGGCGATGTTTCCTTTGATTTCGGTGTAGCCCACAAGCGCTCCCGCAAGGTTTCTTCGGGCATCGTCAAGGGCGTTCACTACTTGATGAAGAAGAACAAGATCACCGAGATCAACGGTCTGGGTTCCTTCAAGGACGATAAGACCATTGAGATTACTGAGGGCGATGACGAAGGTAAGACCGTTACCTTCGATGACTGCATCATCGCCACCGGCTCCGTGGTCAAGTCCCTGCCTGGCGTTGAACTGGGCGGCAATATCGTTTCCTATGAAGAGCAGATCCTGAATGAGGAAGCACCAAAGTCCATGGTCATCGTGGGTGCCGGCGCCATCGGCATGGAATTTGCTTACGTGCTGGCCAACTACGGTGTGGACGTCACCATCGTGGAGTTCATGGACCGCGTCCTGCCGAACGAGGACAAGGACGTATCCAAGGAGATTGCTAAGCAGTACAAGAAGCTTGGCGTTAAGCTCCTGACCGGTTACAAGACCACCTCTGTGAAGGACAACGGCGACGATGTCACCGTTGAGGTGGAATCCAAGGACGGTTCCAAGCAGGACACCTTGACCGTGGATCGCGCCATGATTTCCATCGGCTTCGCCCCGCGTGTTGAGGGCTTTGGCCTTGAGAACACCGGCGTTGAGCTTACTGAGCGCGGTGCCATCGACATCGATGACCGTATGCGCACCAACGTTGACCACATTTACGCTATCGGTGACGTCACCGCGAAGCTGCAGCTGGCACACGTGGCGGAGGCTCAAGGCGTTGTAGCGGCAGAAACCATTGCTGATGCAGAAACCCAGCTCTTGGGTGACTACAACAACATGCCGCGCGCTACCTTCTGCAACCCGCAGGTCGCATCCTTTGGCTACACCGAAGAGGCAGCCAAGGAGAAGTTCCCGGATAAGGACATCAAGGTTGCTACCTTCCCGTTCTCCGCAAACGGTAAGGCAGCCGGACTGAATGAGACCGCCGGCTTTGTGAAGCTTGTTGCTGACGGCGAGTTTGGCGAGCTCATCGGTGGACACATGGTGGGCTCCAACGTTTCGGAGCTCCTGCCTGAGTTGACCTTGGCACAGCGTTTCGACCTGACCACTGAAGAAATCGGTCGTAACGTGCACACCCACCCGACCTTGTCTGAGGCCATGAAGGAAGCCGCCGAGGGTATCAGCGGCCACATGATCAACCTCTAAACAAGCGTCCCTACACCGCATAAGGGCACCGCAGCGTTCTCCAAGAAGGAGGACCGCGGTGCCGTTTCTCTATACGCGGCTAAAAAGACCAGCCAGTAAGGCGCGACCGCCGAGCGGTGGACATCGATATTGATCGCCTCGTTGATGGGCGGGAAGGCACGCTGCGAGCAGTTTTCGCGGGCGCAGGTGCGACACCCTGGTCCGATGGGGGTAGCGGCGTGGAGATTGGTGAGGTCGAGGCCCTCCGCATAGACCGTGCGATCGGCGTGTCGGGCCTCGCAGCCCAGCCCAATGGCGAAGAGCTTATTGGTATCGCCGTAGCGGCCTTGATGGTGCTGCACGGCGCGGGAAATCCACAGGTAGTTGCGGCCATCGGGCATCTGCGCGAGCTGGCGCGAAATGACCCCTGGGCGGGTGAAGGTCTCGTAGACATTCCACAGCGGGCAGGTGCCGCCGTTATTGGAAAAGTGCACGCCGGTAGCGGATTGCCGCTTGGACATATTGCCGGCGCGATCCACGCGCACGAAGGTAAACGGAACGCCGCGCAGGTTATCGCGCTGCAGGGTGGAGAGCCGGGATGCGACTGTCTCATATCCCACGCCGAAGACCTGGCACAGATACTCCACGTCGTAGCCGGCGCGTTCGGCCTCGCTGTGCATCATGGCATAGGGCATGAGCGTGGCGGCGGCGAAGTAGCTAGCCAAGCCGCGTTGGGCCAGGCTGCGGGAGGCATCAGAGGTAAAGGGTTCATCGGCCACGAGTGCGGAGATCTGGTCCTGGGCCTCGAGCAGCCCGAGCTCGGCGGCCATGCGGAAGGCGCGTTGGCCCTCGCTCAGGCGCGAGGCGAGCGTGAACTGCCCACTCTCGCGGTCAAAGCGGTGCAGCGTGCCATCCATCTGTGCCGTTAGTTCGATATCTACGCCGTGTTCCTCGCGCAGCCGGTTCGCCAGCGCCTGCTCGGTATCGCGAATGCCGAACCCGGAAACACCGAGGTCACCGGCAAGCTCCTCTGCGTGATGGTCCAGCCCGTCCAGGTAATTCTGCCGGGCATAAAAGAAATCGCGCACCTCATCGTGCGGCATGGATAGGGCGGCTGCGCTTTCCGATGTCCTCCTCGTATCCGTAGCCAGCGACAGCTTATCGCGCACATTGCGGTAGCGGCGGTGTACATCGACGAGTGTGCGGGCCACGGTGGGGTGGTTATACACCAGCTCCGATAGTTCCTGGAGCTCTACCGGGGAGGGGCACAGTTCCTTGTCTTGGATGACGTCCTGGATTTCTGCGAGGAGGCGGGAATCATCATCGCGGGAGAAAAAGGTGGCGTCGACCCCAAAGACCTCGGTAATGCGTAGTAGAACCGGCACGGTGAGCGGACGGACATCGTGTTCAATCTGGTTGACGTAGCTAGCGGAAAGGCCGAGGGTGCCGGCTAGGGAGGCTTGGCTGAGATCGCGCTCACGGCGAAGCTGGCGAAGGCGAGATCCCACATACGTCTTACTCATGCGCCAAAGAGTACTAGTAGAAAGCGCGGCTGTGCATCTTTATGGCGAAAATTTTGTGAAGACTCTTCGCTACCTGGACACGGGGTTTGTGGGGTTTCATGCGAAAGTTTGACACATAAAGGGGTGGGGTAATCACTCACGTAACATGGAGTGGCGAAGCTCACAGTTTGGACCATAAATATGAAACATCTGTATTGCGGAAATGGAGGGGGCCAAGGTGACAGCGTTTTCATATTCTTCTTATCAGGATACCCTTACCTAAAAGATCTCACTGCCTAGTCATTCTTGCGAACCGGGAGTAAATAACCGCTCGAAAATAACTAGTAACCAGCGGTTAAGCCCGGTTAAGGTAAGTATGACTATGGAGGTGTCATGACTTTAAGAAATCCGGACCGTGAGGCAATCGCTCACGGCCACATCACTAATGAACCAATTCGTCAGAATCCCGGAACGCCATCGTGGGTACTAAAGCTCATCATGGCCGTCACCGGTTTGCTCTTTGCACTTTTCGTGGTCGGCCACATGGCCGGCAACCTGAAGCTGTACATGCCGGCGCACAACGGTGAGCCCGCCCTGGATGAGTACGGCGAGTTCCTGCGCTCGATGGGTGAACCGCTGCTGCCGCATGGCTCTGCCCTGTGGGTCATCCGCATCGTGCTGATCGTGGCAATCCTTGCCCACATCTACGGTGCCTTTACCTTGGCTTCCCGCTCCAAGGCATCCCGCGGCAAGTTCAAGCGCACCAACCTGATGGGTGGCCTGGATTCCTTCGCCACCAAGTCCATGCTGGTGACCGGTGTAGTGCTGCTGCTCTTCATCATCTTCCACCTGCTGGACCTCACCTTGGGCGTACAGCCGGTGGCCCCAGAAGCTTTCGTTGAAGGTTCTGTCAAGGCCAATATGATCGAAACCTTTAGCCGTTGGCCGGTCACCATCTTCTACGTGCTGGCAATGTGCTGCCTCTTCCTGCACCTGACCCACGGCATCCGCCTTGCCGCATCTGACCTGGGTATCACCGGTGCAAAATGGCGTCAGACCTTCTTGGTCTTGGCGTACATCATCCCGGCCGTTGTATGCATCGGCAACATCGTTATGCCTTTGTCCGTTGCCCTGGGCTTGGTCAGCTAAAGGAGATAGGAACCCATGACTACTACTGAACTCAAGCGTGAACACCCCAACTTCTCGCACCCAAAGTCCATCGTTGAGGGCGTCTCCGCTGGTAATATCCTGGAATCCCAGGAACCGCACGGCGTGCCGATGAAGGATATGTGGTCTCACCACGTTGACCACATGAACCTGGTCTCCCCACTGAACCGCCGCAAGTTCGAGGTCCTCGTCGTAGGTACCGGCTTATCTGCGGGTTCGGCTGCGGCTGCACTCGGTGAATTGGGCTATGGCGTCAAGGTCTTTACCTACCACGACTCCCCGCGCCGCGCGCACTCCATTGCCGCGCAGGGTGGTGTCAACGCCTCCCGCGCCAAGAAGGTGGATAACGACTCCGCGTACCGCCACACCAAGGACACCGTGAAGGGCGGCGACTACCGCTGCCGCGAGTCCGACTGCTGGCGCCTGGCCAACGAGTCCGTTCGCGTTATTGACCACATGAACGCCATCGGCGCCCCGTTCGCCCGTGAGTACGGCGGCACCCTGGCCACCCGTTCCTTCGGTGGTGTGCAGGTCTCCCGTACCTACTACACCCGTGGCCAAACAGGTCAGCAGCTGCAGCTGTCCACGACCTCGGCACTGTACCGTCAGATCGGCCTGGGCAATGTGGAGCTTTTTGCCCACAACGATATGCAGGACATCATCACCTACGATGACAACGGCAAGAAGCGCGCGGGCGGCATTGTTACCCGCAACCTGATTACCGGTGAGCTCAAGGCCTTCACAGGCCACGCCGTCATCCTGGGTACCGGTGGTTACGGCAACGTTTACCACATGTCCACCCTGGCAAAGAACTCCAACGCCAGCGCCATGATGCGCGCTTATGACAAGGGCGCTTACCTGGCTTCCCCGGCGTTCGTGCAGTTCCACCCAACGGGCCTGCCAGTCAACTCCGACTGGCAGTCCAAGACCATTTTGATGTCGGAGTCCCTGCGTAACGATGGCCGCATCTGGTCCCCCAAGAAAGAGGGCGATGACCGCGACCCGAACAGCATTCCGGAGGAAGAGCGCGACTACTTCTTGGAGCGCCGCTACCCGGCCTTCGGTAACCTGGTTCCCCGCGACGTTGCTTCCCGTGCAATTTCCCAGCAGATCAACAAGGGCCTGGGTGTTGGACCTCTGAAGAACTCGGTCTACCTTGACTTCCGCGATGCCATCGAGCGTCTGGGCAAAGACAAGATCCGCGAGCGTTACTCCAACCTCATTCAGATGTATGAAGAGGCCATTGGTGAGTCCGCCTACGAGACCCCAATGCGCATTGCTCCTACCTGCCACTTCACCATGGGTGGCCTGTGGACCGACTTCAATGAGATGACCTCTATTGACGGCCTGTTTGCCGCCGGTGAGTGCTCTTGGACCTACCACGGTGCTAACCGCCTTGGTGCTAACTCCCTGCTTTCGGCTTCCGTCGACGGCTGGTTCACCCTGCCGTTTACCATCCCGAACTACTTGGCTGACCACCTCAACGAGGACAAGCTGGCCGAGGATTCCGCTGAGGCACAGGAAGCCGTGCAGAAGTCCCAGGAGCGCATCGATAAGCTGATGCAGGTCCAAGGCGACGACCCGCACGGTCCGTCCCACTACCACCGCCAGCTGGGTGACCTGCTGTACTTCGGCTGCGGTGTGTCCCGTAACGTCGAGGACCTGAAGGACACCATCGAGAAGATCCGCGCGGTGCGCGATGACTTCTGGAAGAACGTCCGCATCCCTGGTGAGGCGAATGACATGAACCAAGTCCTGGAATACGGCCTGCGCGTTGCCGATTACTTGGACCTGGGTGAGCTCATGTGCATCGACGCCCTTGACCGCGATGAGTCTTGCGGCGCTCACTTCCGCGAAGATCACCTTTCTGAAGAAGGCGAAGCCGAGCGTGACGATGAAAACTGGTGCTTCGTTTCCGCCTGGGAGCCGGGCGCAAACAAGAACGAGTTCATCCGCCATGCAGAACCCCTGTACTTTGACTCGATCCCGCTGATGACAAGGAACTACAAGTAATGAAATTGACACTTGAGATCTGGCGTCAAGCCGGACCCACCCAGGAAGGTAAATTCGAAACCGTCCAGGTGGATGATGCCTCCGAGCAGATGTCCATTCTGGAGCTATTGGACCACGTCAACGATGGCTACATCGAACGCGGCGAAGAGCCCTTCGCCTTCGCCTCTGACTGCCGCGAAGGCATCTGTGGTACCTGTGGTCTGACCGTCAACGGTCGCCCACACGGCCCAGGTCAGAACACCCCTGCCTGCCAGCAGCGCCTGTTCAACTTCAACGATGGCGACACCATCCAGCTGGAGCCATTCCGTTCCGCTGCGTACCCCGTCATCAAGGACATGGTGGTTGACCGCTCCGCACTGGACCACGTGATGGAGCAGGGCGGTTACGTTTCCATGGATGCCGGCACCGCACCGGACGCCGATACCATGCACATCAACCACGAGACCGCCGAGTACTCGCTGGACCACGCTGCCTGCATCGGTTGCGGTGCCTGCGTTGCTGCCTGCCCGAACGGTGCGGCACACCTGTTCACCGGTGCCAAGCTGGTGCACCTGTCCATGATGCCGCTGGGAAAGGAAGAGCGCGGCAGCCGTGCCCGCAACATGGTTGCTGATTTGGAATCCAACTTCGGCCACTGCTCCCTCTACGGTGAGTGCGCCGATGTCTGCCCGGCTGGCGTCCCACTGACCGCAGTGTCTGCCGTTACCCGCGAACGTGCACGTGCTGCTTTCCGTGGCAAGGACGACTAAGCTAGAGTTATTCCGTAGGAATACTAGGAACGAGAGAAAGACAGAAAGACTCCGCCATGAGCGATAACACCCACGTAGTTGCTGACTACCAGAGCGAAACGTATCCGGAGTTCTCCGGCAAGATTCAGGACAACTACATCGAAGGCTACGACCCGGTATCCTTCGCAGCTCCTCACTCTTCCCTTCTCCGCACCTCCACGTGGGTCGGCATGGGCTTGATCTTGTCTTGCTTGCCGGCAGCCGGCATCCTCATCTGGGGCCTCGGCGTCTGGGACACCCCGTTGGGCACCGCAGGTGAAGGCGACTACGGCCTGACCATCGCCATCGGCGTCATTTCCTTGGTTGTGGTGGCCATCGCCGCCGCCGGCACCATCCACTATGGACGCCGTTTCTACCGCCAGTACCGCAAGGAAACCGGCCGAGTTAACTAGTATTCGCTCTTAAGCACCTCCAGCCCCGCCTCCAATAGCGTTGAGAACATGCTAGGAGGCGGGGCTATTCCTGTTTTGACGGAAGAGCTAGCGCTTGTCGATGCCCCTTAGCACCCCACGCCCCGCATCTGCTCGAGCTTGAACTGGCCCCTATGTGCTGGACACCTGATATCCAGCCCCGTCGGGCTGGCAAGATTGGTAATCTACCACCATGTCCAGGTACTCCGAACAGTTCAAGCGCGATGCTGTGGCCCTCTACGAAAACAATGACGAACTCTCGCTGAACTCAGCATCAGCAGAGCTCGGTATCAACCGTGCCTCGCTGCATTCATGGGTCAACAAGTATAGCACCGGCAAACGCGCCCGCACTAAAGCCCTGCACGATAAAGCCCAAGCAGCGAATGATTCCGAACGGATCCGCCAGCTCGAAAAAGAAAAAGCACAACTGCGCGAAGAATGTGACATCCTGCGCAAAGCCGCCAAATATTTTGACTAAAGCAGGCCCACTGGCGAGCGACCCTAACTCCCGACGTGTCCACTTGCCGAGGTCAAGACCCGTTCTATGGTCGATCTTGGATTATTCATTATGGAAACGCTAGACTTTATCCTGAAAGCCTCGGAACGATCCCTGCACTACGAAAGTAGGAGTAAATCGCCGAGGTTATTGATTCTTCCGGGCAATTAATTCCTTCTGTACCGGCACGAGACTTACCACGGGTTACAGATACACCACACTAGTGGAAGCAACCAATGATGGCGTCACTTGCGGTCCTTACGGTAGGACAATGCCAACTCGGATGTGGCGAGCGCCACGGGGGCAATCAGAAGCCAATTGGGTATCACTGTAGATACGGCGATGAATGCGGCGAAAGCTGCCGCAAACGCATAAGTCATGGTCTTTTCCATGAGAACTCCTCTCGGGGATATGATGTTTGGGTAGGCCTCTGAGGGTCTGGGCAGTTCGGATATCCAGACCCCAGGGGTTTATTTCTCGTTATCGTCCTCTGTCGGTTTACTGTCCAGTTCCCGCTTCCACTCTATGGCTATTTTGTGGGCTGCGAGGGCTGCTCCGGTAATTGCAGTCATTATCTGTGCTACATCGCGGCGATCAACTCGTGTGGCTTTATGCACGACTGGCAATCCATGGGAATGGAAAAATCAAAGCATACACGTAATGACAATCAAGCTCACCAGCGGCCGAATGAACGCTACGCTCACTGCCAACAATGACCCAATCACTCGGAGATCTAATGGCCTCCGTCGGTCCAATCGCTGCCGGCTTCCTAGCGGAAATGACGGGAACGTGGTCAGCGCCTTTAATCGCTTTAGCGATTCTATACCTTCTCCAGGTGGCAATTGCCGTGCCCGCTGGTCGTCCCAGTAAATAGCTTTTCTGGCATTCATTCAACACGCTGAGGGAGACGTACAAGGGGAGGAGCATGCGCTTGCCGATGCCTCCCCAGCGTCCCCCTATGTCCACACAGTTCTGTGGAGGCGTGGCCTCATCACCCGGGGCTGAAGCCAAGCACGAACTGGAGCTCCCGATGTGTCTACATCCCGGGGTCCGGCTTCTCGAAAATAGCCCGGTAGCAGCTACAATATTAGCTGCTTTGATGCTATCCGCGGCTAATTCTCGGCTACATTTGTTTGAGTAACGACGTTGGGTTCACCGAGTCCCCGTAGGTAGCCACAAGGCGATTCATGGCCCCGACGACACGGTCCTTCTTTTCCGTGTCGCTGTCTTTATGCGCGCCAAACCGTCGCATCGGAGGTAGCATTTCGCTTACCAGCAACCCGGAATGCGGCACGACCAAATCTGCGAGGCCCTTGGCAAACACCTGTAGTGCTTCCGAGCGTTTGAGGTGCTCGGACTCAATGAGGTCGTTGACGTCCTTACGACACTCGCGCTCGACCAGTGAGTAGAACTCATCGGGCTCTGTATTGCCGTCTTGTCCCTCGATGAACTTGTCAATCAAATCCCTCTTAAGCCGCAGCTTCTCGGATGAATCAATCTCACGTTTGATGCGATCGTGGTCTTCCTCGGAGAGGTTGCCATCGGCATCACGTAGCTCTGCAATGAGCCTCAAAATGTAATCCACATTGACCGAAAGGTGCGACACCAGTTCAATCTCAAAGACGAGATCGTCGGTGATGTCCACGGGCTCTTCTCCACTGTCTCCACGCTTTTCTTCGTAGAGCTCCAAGTACACACCTTGGTAGTCTTGGAAGTCGCGCTTTGACAGAGTGGTGTCTTGACCAAATTCGTCGAACATGTCTAGGAAGTTGATGAGGCGAAGAACCTCTGAATAGGTTTCCACATAGCTCCGTTTGCCTTCGTCAGTGTCCGGCATTTCCCCTGGAACACAAAGAGAGCGTAGCTTCTCCACAGCTGCGACGAAACGCGAGTGGTAGTGCTCGTAGGATTCAAGAACAACTACGTTATAAGCCTCGGAGTCACCGAAGCGTTGGATTGCCTTCTCGGTTGCTGACTTGAGGTTTCGGAAACAGACGATATTTCCTGCTTGCTTCTGTGTGTTCAGAATGCGGTTGGTTCGTGAGAATGCCTGAATGAGGCCATGCTGGCGCAGGTTCTTGTCCACGTACAGCGTGTTCAAAGTGGTTGCGTCAAAACCAGTAAGGAACATGTTGACCACGATTACTAGGTCAACCTCTCGGTTCTTAATGCGCTGTGAGAGGTCACGGTAGTAGTTCTGGAAGCCGTCACGGTTGTTAATATCGAACGACGTACCAAACTGCTCGTTATAGGTCCTCATGACACCGCGCAAGAACTCGCGGTCCTCGTTGCCTAGGTTCTCGGCGGAGGTGTCTTCTTCTGGCAACGGGCCGTCGAGGTCGATTTCTTCTTCACCCTGTGTAGTGGTGCTAAAAATCGTGGCAACAACCAGCTTGTTCTCGTTTTTCAACTTCCCTTCGGCCACTCGAGCTGCTTGCTGTGCAGCGAACTCGTCGTAAAAGGCTTGTGCCGACTCAATGGATGACACCGCGAACATGGCGTTAAAACCATTGACGTTGGTGACTGTCGATGGCGTTTCGCGGCCTTCCTTGTGTGCCTTAGGATCGTAATCCTGCACCGTGTGGCGAAACTTTGAGTCGTGCAGAGTGTGCTGGCCAAATTGCTCGAGAATGTATTCAACGATTGAGGCAGTGCGTTCGGGGGATTCCAATGCTGCGGTGCGGTCAATGTCAGAAACCCGAGTGTCATCGTCATCGGCGAGCTTCGAGCGCATCGTCGCGTTGAAGTCAATTTTGAACGGCAAAACATTGCCGTCACGAATCGCGTCCACAATGGTGTAGGTGTGTAGCTGCGTACCGAAAATTGATTCCGTGGTCTGCACAGGCTTCAAGGCGCGCGCGTGCGCAGCGTCATCCTCGGTATAGAAAATTGGTGTACCGGTAAAGCCAAACATCGAGGTCTTGGTGAACCGTTTGGTGATGGCCTTATGCATAGAACCGAACGTTGAGCGGTGGCACTCGTCGAAGACAAACACCACGTGCTGGCGGTAAATATCTAGTTTTTCAGGTTGACGTACCAAGTGGTTGAGCTTCTGGATCGTGGTCACCAGAATCGGCATCTCATCATCTGCCAAGTTTTCTCGGAGAATCTTGGTGGACGCATTGCCATTGGCCGCGCCCTTGGCAAACCGGTCATATTCTTTGATGGTTTGATAGTCGAGGTCCTGGCGGTCCACGACAAACACCACTTTGTCCACGCCGTCCATTTTTGACAATAGCTGCGCTGTCTTAAACGACGTCAGGGTCTTTCCTGAGCCGGTCGTGTGCCAAATATATCCGCGTGAGTCGAGGGTGCCCAGCAACTTCGGGTAATTCACATTTGAGGCGACCTTATTGATAATGCGCTCGGTGGCCGCAATCTGGTACGAGCGCATAACCAGAAGGTTGTTGTTCGTGTCCAGAACGCAGTATTTGGTTATAAGATTGACCAATGAGTACTTCGTTAGGAAGGTTCGCGCGAAATCAGTCAGATCTGTAATGTGCTTGTTCTTCGCGTCAGCCCACCACATCGTGAACTCATAAGAATTCGATGTATTGCCTGTACCCTCACTGTCCTTGATCTGTCGCTCGCGGGTGGTGTTGGAGTAGTACTTGGTGAGCGTGCCGTTAGAGATAACGAAAATGTGGACGTAATCGAATAGGCGGTGCCCAGCGCCGAAACTGTCGCGCCCGTAGCGGCGGATTTGGTTGAATGCCTCTTTAAGCTTTACTCCTCGGCGTTTGAGCTCGATGTGCACCATTGGTAAGCCGTTGAGCAAAAGGGTCACATCATAGCGATTGTGGCGCATCGATCCGCCGGACGTGGCAACTTTGTACTGGTTGATCACTTGCAGCTTGTTGCGTGACCAGTTGTCAGAGTCAATGAGCTTGATGTTGGCGCGCTCGCCGTCATCAAACTGGAAGTCGAACACACCGCCCTCATGCTGGATACGCCGTGTCTTATCCAGAATCGTATCTGTGGACGGTGCAATGAACTCCGCTAACAGTCGCTGCCACTCACCGTCAGCGAACCGAACGTTGTTTAGTTGTTCTACTTGTGCGCGGAGGTTAACTAGCAGAGCTTCTTCGTCATGAATGGGTGCGTGATCGCAGCCTTGTGCTCCTAGAATAGCAATGAGCTGGTCTTCTAGCTGGGCTTCGGATTGATAGTTAGTCTCCGCGCTCCGGTTCGGCTCGTATTCGCTCACCACCGTCGAAAGGGAGGAGGAAGCAAGCTTCTGAGCGTCCTGAGGCAGGTTAGTGTAGGGATTGGTTGTCATGATTGGTTAGACCTCGTTGGTTTCTTTTTTCGGGAACGAGAGCAGCTTCTCCCGGTAGTAATCGAACTGCTGTTGGCGCTGCTCACGCTCTAACCTCAGATTGTCGATAAGTTCCTGCATTGCATCGAGTTTGGCAGTAATCTCGTTCTGAACCTCACGCGATGGGAGGGGGACGGTTACGTTTTCAATCGAGGATTTCCGGATTGACGGCGTAGCACCTGATTGCAACGCTATTGAACTCAGATCGAACCCTAAAAAGTAGTAAAAAAGGAATGATGGGTTGAGGCTATCACCAGGGATTACACCTGCCACGTTGTTGTCGTAACTTGATTCCTCTACTAGAAGGCGTTTCTTGTTTGTGGCCACTGCGGCGCCAATCTTTGGGAAAATTAGTGTGCCTGCCGGCGAGGTACGTGCTTTGATTAAATTGAGGGTCGACCGATCAACATAATTAGAGCTTAGGTTCATTCGTACTTTGTTTTCGGGACGGTTCATGTCGGCAACCTTGAAGAATGGCACTCCGACACGCCCGCCCTGAAAGTTAGTTGGAAATCCCCATCCATTGCGGACAGTCGCCACATCTCCAAGCCGTACGTAATCCACCCCTTCGGAGCAGTACCGCGACGTCAAGTAGTCTGCAGACAGCATCTTCTCCCGATACTCGGCGAACTGCTTCTCCCGCTGCGAAATCTCCAAGTCAAGGTTCTCGCACAGTGCAGCGAACGTGTCTAAATGCTCGACAATTTTGTCCTGTATCTCCCGTGGCGGCAGTGGAAGCTTCAGCCTTTTCAGAGCAGTCTGGGTAAGGCTCGGGCGCGTCGCGCTTGTCGAAATTTCAGAAAAATCGAATCCTTTCATGGAGTAATAAAAGTACTTCATTGAAAGGCGGGAGGGGTTCGTCTCTGTTCTAAAGGCAGTGTCGATGTTCCAAAACGGGACATCGACGAATTGCACTTCCAGGGTTCCCTTACGAGGTAGCAACACACTTGGTTCCGAGCTTGCTGGAGTTTTTACTGTGGGCAGCATTTTTCCACCGCTACCGTAGACAGCGATGTCACCGGGCTCCTGCCTCTTCCAGTCGGAACCGTTTTTTATAGTCACCACATCCCCCAGTTGCACGTACTCCACGCCGTTGGGGCAGTACCGGTCAATTAGTTGTTTCAGAGTTTTCACTTCTTACACCAACCCGTCTTGATTGAGTTCGGCCACGATGGTGTCCACACGGGCCTTCAGGTCGGTTTGGGCAACGTTGGTCTCCGCGATGTCGGCGTTGAGCTTTTCAATGTCGACTATTTCGCGGGTGTCTTCCTTCTCAACGTAGGAGTTGACTGACAGGTTGTAGTCCTTGTCTTCGACCGTTGCCTGCGGCACCATGACGGCTTTGTGTGCCACATCCTTTTTGCCGAAATACAGTTCAGTAATGGTCTTTTGGTCATCTCCGGAGAGCGTGTTTTTCGCTCCGTGCTTGGTAAAGCACTCCGCAGTGTCTACGAAGAGCACATCAGTTGTCTCGCGGTTCTTCTTAAGAACTAAGATGACAGTAGAGATGGGTGTACCGAAGAACAGGTTGGGCGGTAGTTGGATGACCGCGTCCACGAAATTATTGTTTACTAGGTACTCCCTAATCTTCTTCTCGTCTCCACTACGGTACAAGATGCCGGGGAACTCGACGATGGCAGCAACGCCGTCGTCTTCCAGGTGGTGCAGCATGTGCATCGTAAAAGCGAGATCAGAATTTAACTTCGGTGCCAGCACGCCTGCGGGGGAGAAGCGGTCGTCGTTAATCAGTGTTACATCGTCCTTGCCTTCCCAAGGTTGGGAGTACGGCGGGTTAGACACAATTGCGTCAAATGGCTGAACGTCGAGATGTTTTGGGTCAATGAGAGTATCGCCAATCTGAATATCGAACTTCTCGAAAGGTACGCCATGCAGCAGCATGTTCATGCGTGAAAGAGTATGGTTGGTTGGGTTGATTTCCTGGCCGTACAAGCCATCAGAAATATTGTCGATACCCAGAGTCTTGGCGAAGCGGAATAGCAATGAACCGGAGCCCGCACACGGGTCGTAAGCACGGCGAATGGTTGGGCGCTTGTTCACAGCAATTTCCGCTAGAACTTCGGAGACTTCCTGTGGGGTAAAGTGCTCGCCGCCGTTGCGCCCAGCGTTAGAGGCGTACATGCGCAGGAGATACTCGTAAGCGTCACCGAATACGTCAATGGTGGTATCGCTGAAACCGCCCAATTCCAGCTTCTTCACCGCGCGCATGATAGAACCAAGACGCTCGCTGCGTTCTTTTACGGAGCCGCCCAGGCGGTTAGAAGAAACATCGAAGTCTTGGAACAATCCGGCAAAGTCGTCCGCAGAGTCTGCCGATACGGTGGATTCCTCCACGGCCCGGAAGGCCTTATCTAGGTCGATGTTGAGGTTTTGATTTGTCTTCGAACCCTCTTCGAGCGCATCGAACAGCTGGGAGGGGAGGATGTAGTAGCCAAGCATGTCCGTGTAATGCTCGCGCGCGTCCTCAGCGGTTTCGTCGTCGAGCTTGGCGTAATCAAAGCCCTCTTCGCCTGCTTCAATTTGCTCGGCATTGATGACGTGAACCAGGTGCTCGCACAAGTAGCGGTAGAACAGGGTTCCTAGCACGTAGGCCTTGAAATCCCAACCGTCCACTTTGCCTCGCAGGTCGTTGGCGATTTCATTTAGAGTCTTGTGCAATTTGTTGCGTTCGGCTTGCTTGTTCCGGGGTGACACGTTTCTTCTCCTCGAATATCTCGGCAGGTTCCTTCTAGCCTAGCCCGTGACACACAGGTACGGCGACCGATTCCGTGACAAGCCGCTGACCAGAACAGCAGACGTAAGATCATCTGTAACCGAAACCGGCCAGCTTTCGAGTGCACGCGCTGAGCGCACTAATGTTGAGCAAAGGATTCGCTGTCCACCACGAAATTTCATCTAATCCCCAAGGAGAACACATGACGCACCGCTCGGACGCAGAGCTCGATACGGCTAGGGAGCCGGCATCGTCAGGCACCGGTGTGCCACAGGCCGGCAACCAGGAGGCGCGCCGGGCGGACCTGCGGCGGTGGAAGGCGATTGCGCTGTCGCTGCTTTTGCTGGCGGCGGTGATCTTTTTGGGGTGCTCGTGGTGGCAGGCATCGGAAAGCGCGGCGCCGGTGTGGGTCGGCTACGTGCGTGCGGCGGCGGAGGCTGGCATGGTCGGTGGCCTGGCGGACTGGTTCGCGGTGACGGCATTGTTCCGCCGGCCGATGGGCCTGCCCATCCCGCACACGGCGCTGATTCCGAATAATAAGGACCGCGTGGGCAATGCGTTGAGTGACTTTGTGGAGGAGAACTTCCTCACCGCGGATGCGCTGAGCGCCAAGGTGCGGGATGCGGAGCTGCCGCTGTGGCTGGCGCGCCAGGGGGCAGAACCCGGCAAGGCGGAGGAGGTCTCCGAATGGATTGGTGAGCGCGCCGCCAGTGTGGTGGAGGACCTCGACCCGGCCGAGGCGGAGCAGTTCATCCGCACCCAGGTCATGGACCGCCTGGCGGAGCCGGAGTGGGGGCCGCCGTTGGGCCGGTTGCTGGAGGGCTATATCGCGGACGGCAAGGCGCGCCCGCTGGAGGATGACCTCATTGATTGGGCGCACAAGAAGATTCTTGGCATGGAATCGACGGTGGTCACGGCCATCGATGAGCGCATGCCTGGGTGGGCGCCGCGCTTTGCCCGCGAGATGGTGGGGGACAAGGTCTATAACGAGCTCGTTAATTTCGCCGACGAGGTCCGCCGAGATGGCAATCACGAGGCCCGCCTGGCCATTCGCCGGAACCTATCCAAGCTGGCTGCGGACCTGCAATGGGATGCGGATATGCGCGAGCGCATTGAGAACATCAAGCAAGAGATGCTCGCCTCTGACCAGGTGCAGCAGGCGCCGGCGGCGATGTGGCGTACTATTTCCACCACGCTGATTGATCAGTTCAATGACCCGGAGTCCTTCCTGCGGCAGAAGATGACGGCCAAGGTGAAGGAATTGGCGCATCGTTTGCTCGAGGATTCTGAGTTCTTGGCCCAGGCCAATGACCTCGTGGACAAGGCCGCGCGCTACGCGGTGGAGAAATTCGCCCCGGAAATCATCGCGATCATCCCGGAGACCATCAAGCGCTGGGATGCGCAGGAGGCCTCGCAGAATATCGAGCTGATGGTGGGCAAGGACCTGCAATTTATTCGCCTTAACGGCACGATCGTCGGTTCCCTGGCAGGATTGGCCATATATGCTGTTAATCATCTCATTTTCGGCGCCTAATGCGCCGGAATAATTCGTCACACGGAGGATTTCATGACTGAGAAGAAGAAGCTTTTTGATTCCCTGAAGGAAGCCGGTGCATCCGCGCTAAATACCGCCAAGGATTTCGGTGGCCGCCTGCAGGAAGAGCGCGAGAACCAGAGTGCGCAGGGCACAGGTGCGCAGGCCCCACAGGGGGACAAGGACGGCATGCTGGATAAGGCTACTAACACCGCTAAGCAGTGGGGCGCGTCCATTAAGAAGGCTGCGGAAGAAACCCGCGACTCGGAGGCTTTCTCTGCTGCCAAGGACAAGTTTGCGGATGCGTACCAGGAAACCCGCGAGGGCGTGAAGGAAGCGTATGACTATGCCCAGGAGCGCGTGAACGAGAAGAAGAACGCGTCCAAGAATGGTAATTCCGCTGCTGCAAGCACGGACGATAATATTATCGATGGCGAAGTTATCGATACCGACGAACCCACGAATTAATCTGCATGTACCTCTTACTTGAAATTGCCTATAAGTTTCCCATCTACTTCTTCCAGGTCCTGACCATTACCGCCATCATCGGCGCAATCCTGGCAGCATCAACGCGCGAGGACGCTTTTCGAGCCGGCGACCGCAAAGGTAAGTGGGTATGGGTAGGCCTGCTTGCGGGATCGGCGGTGGCGATGGCTACCGGCCTGGAATTCCTGGCGTGGATTGGCACAGTCATCACCGGTATCTACTGGTTTGACGTGCGCCCGCAGCTCAAGGCCATCATCAACGGCGACTACAGCTACTAAGCATGAAAAATCTCCTGCACGCTTCCGCCGCTGAGGTCAGGGAGCAGGCCGCTGGGCAGCATGTGCTGGTCTCGCCGCACCACGTGACGGTGGCGGCTGCAGCCGAGCCGGCGGGCATTACCGCCGTGGCGGGCTATCCCACCGGCCGACACCACACACTCATCAAGGCCTCTGAGGCCCGTTTGGCCATCCAGTCCGGCGCGGACGAGGTGTGGGTCAGCGTGGACGCCACGCTTGCCGATGCCACCCCAATCCTCGCCGAGCTTGTCGCCATCCGCGAGGCCTGCCCGGACCCGGCCCGCGTGGGCCTCATTCTGCCGGAGGCGGAACCAGCGCGGTCCCTCGCGGAAACCGCCGCCCAGGCCGGTTTTCATAAACTCGTCATAGAAAAAGGCAGCGAGCTGGAAAGCTCGCTGCCCGTCGTAGAATTTCCCGCTACCTAGGCGGCCTTCTTCTGTTCGCCGCTTTCGTCTGAGAAGTGTTCCAAATCCTTCAATGGGACATCGGTGCCCGTAAAGGTGAGCGTGACCTTGCCATCGCCCACATCCACGGATTCGACCTGCAAGTCCTTGGCTATGAGATCATCGGACATGCCTTCCTGCAGCGCCTCTGAAATGGAACTGGTTGCTTGCTCAGGCAGCGAGAGGCCAAAGATGGCGGCCTCGGTGGCATTGATCTCCAGCTTGCCGTCGCGGGCAATGGGCTTGAGCGAAAGGCTAGCCAAACCGCCGCCGAATTTCACTTCCAGCTCGTCGCTCTGGTCATTCGCGGTAATTTCAGTGACCACCATATTCCCAACGGTGTCGCTGCCGGATTGGTCTGAAATTCCTTTTTGGAAGCTAGCCAGCAGATAGTCATCCGGGACGGTGGTGGTGGCGCGGAGGGAGCCGGCTACTGGATTATCGGTATCCGTCGACATATTCTCCACGTGGATTTCGGAGGCGGGCTGCCCCTTGATCTGCGAACCTTCGATCTGCAGGGTCGACGGCGTGGTCATATCCATCTGGGAAATCGAGCCGCTCAGCAGGCCGAAGAGGAGGGGGCTGCCGCCAAAGCTTACCGAGGGATCTTCCGTTGCCTCGATGCCTTCTTCTTTGGCGCTGTTTTTAAACTCCTCGGTCATCTGATTACTAATGAACCAGCGCAGGCCAAACTCGGCGATGAGGATGATAATAAGCAGCGCTACGAGGACGCCTACGACAATTTTCCAAGCGAGCGATCCGCCCGATTTCTTTGCAGCCATGACTACCAGTGTGGCGCATGAGACGGCCGGTGGCAATGTGTGCTGGATATTAGCGGGGCGCGATGCTCTCCCAGCTCACAGTGAGCGTATTATCGCGCAGCCGGCGGCGGGGAGGCTGGAGGTTAAAGGGGGCATCGGCAAGCAAGGCATGCGCCATGCGCCACCGCACCCGCGGGCCGTGCGGGGCCCACCCGGCGGCGCGATCCCAGGCCCTATCTGCGGCCTGCAGGAGCTCGTGGATGGGCTCGCCGGGCACATTGCGGTGGATGAGCACCTTGGGCAGGCGCTCGGCCACATCGGAGGGGCGGGCCACATCGAAGGGATCCCACGCGAGCGTCAACGTCTTTGGGCCATGCTGATCGAGCAGGATCCACGCCGCGCGCCGGCCCAACTCATCACAGGTGCCCTCCACGAAGAACCCGCCAGGCGCCAGGCGGGAACACACCGTCTGCCAGGCCTCCGCAACCTGGTCCACATCGTATTGGCGCAGCACGTTAAAGGCGCGTACCACCTGCGGCTGGTAGCCCGCAAGCTCAAATCCGCCCAGCTCAAAGCGCACGCCATCGCGCGGCGGCAGCACCCTGTCCGGGTGGATTTCCAGCCCGCGCACATCCACGCGGGGGTTGATGCGGCGCAGCCATCGCGCCCACTCCACGGTGGTGGTATGGGAGGCGCCATAGCCCACGTCGAGCGCGAGCGGGGTGCGCACGTGGCGCAGCAACGCCGAGATTTCCGGGTGGGCCACCATCCACCTATCGCAGCGCCTGAGCCGGTTGTAATTGGTGGTGCCGCGGGTAATAACGCCAAAAGGCCGACCCGCTGCTGCGCTGGCGCGCAGGTTATGAGCGTGGTCGGCCATGGGCGTGAAGGAATCCTAAGGGCTGTGAGTGCCTTAGGAGTTTTCAGAAATCCACTGTTCGGTCAGCTTGCCCTCGTTATCAAAGAGCTCTGCCAGGGATTCGCCCACCTTTGGCTCGATGGCTGCGCCCATCATCGGGATCTTGACGGAGATCTCGTTGGTGTAGGTCAGCTTGGTCATCTCGCCCTCGCCGGCCAGGGAAATATCGCCCTTGAAGTCCACCGGGGTGCCCTTGACGTCTGCGGTGTAGTTGACGTCAGCGGCCTGGCCGTTGAGCTCGCCCACGGTGACCACGCGCTTGACCTTGAGATCCTGCGAGACCATGGCGCGCACTGCCTCTGGCAAGAGGGTGGTCGGCAGAACCTCGTAGAGCGTTGCTACGTTATCGGAGAAATCGTGAACCTGGCCTGCCTCCGGGGAAAGGTTTTCCACGATGTACTCCCAGTATCCCTGGGTAAGCAGCGCCTTGTGAACCATGTCGATAGGCTGATTGATGGTTACGGTGTTTTCACTACGAGTTGACATGCTTAACAGACTACCTTGGTATACGTGCTTGATAAATTTTTGACGCAACAACTCACAGCAATCGACGGCGTAGACGTGGATCCCACGGCGAGCTTTGCCGATCTCACCACCTTGCGCGTGGGGGGAAAGCCACGGGTCACGTTGCGTTGTTCGCGGCCTGAAGCAGCGGTTGCGGCACTGCGGTACCTCGCGAAAGAAAAAGTTCCTTTCATCGTGGTCGGCGGCGGTTCCAACCTGCTGGTTTCTGATGGCGAGGTTGACGTAGTCGCCGTTGTCCTCGACTTTGCTGCGGTGGACATGGATACCGAGACCGGCCTCGTGCGCGCCCAGGCAGGTGCGGTATGGGACGAGGTCGTGGCGGAATCCGTGGCGCAGTCCCTGGGAGGCATCGAGTGCCTTTCCGGAATCCCTGGCACGGTGGGCGCGGTGCCCGTGCAAAACGTGGGTGCCTATGGCGCCGAGATTTCTGAGGTCTTGACCCGCGTGCGCCTGTATAACCTGCGTACCGATGCCGATGAGTGGGTTCCCGTCTCCGATCTTGATCTGGCCTACCGCTATTCCAACCTGAAATTCACCGGCCGCGCGGTGGTGCTCGAGGTCGAATTGCAATTGACCACCGATGGGCTGTCGCGCCCACTGCGCTTTGGGCAGCTTACTGATAACCCCGGTGAGCGCCGCCCCGTCGCCCAAGTCCGCGAGGAGGTCCTCGCTCTGCGCCGCGGCAAGGGCATGGTGCTCGATGCTGCCGACCACGACACCTGGTCCGCCGGCTCCTTCTTCACCAACCCCGTGGTCGAATCCAGCATCGCTGACGCCATCCAGGACAAGGTGCGCGCCACGCTTGGCGATGCCCCCGCCGACCGCATGCCCCGCCACCCCGCCACCACTCCAGCACAGGGCGAATCGTCCCCGCGCGAGAAGCTATCGGCCGCTTGGCTTATTGATAACGCCGGGTTCACGAAGGGCTACCCCGGCTCCGGGCCGGCAACGCTATCCACCAAGCACACCCTGGCGCTGACCAATCGCGGAAACGCGAGCGCCGCCGACATCGCCGCGCTGGCCCGCACGATCCGCGATGGCGTGCGCGAAGCATTTGGCGTTGAGCTCGTGCCCGAGCCGGTGTGGCTGGGCGTATCCATGGACGAGGACTAGGCCGCGCCTCTCGCCGCGGCGGGGCCGCATCCACCAGGTTCGCGCCGGATTTAGGTCTGCACGAGCATAAAACGTCCAAAACAACCGCGTTCTTCTAATAGTCGCCCTCATTTTTGGCGAAACGCGGTTGTTTTGGACGTAATCGTTATTTGCGGCCGGCGCGGCCGGGACGGCAGACAAGCCGCCCCGGCAAAATGCCTGGCGCAGCCTTAGGCGGCCATGACCTCGAGCCACTCCGGCTTGGCGTCCAAGAACTTGCGGGCCGCATCCTGCGCGCCCTTCAAGCTGTGGTGCGCGCCCCAACCGCACTGCTCTTCGTTGGCGGCGGGAACCTCGGTGGCGGTGAGGATATCGTTCAGCGCACCCTCAACGGCGCGCAGCAATTCATCCTGCTCCATGCCGTTGGTGATGGCATAGAAGCCGGTGCGGCAGCCCATGGGTGCAAAGCCGATGAGCTTATCGGTGTAATTGCGCATAAAGTTGGCCATCATGTGCTCCACGGAGTGCAGCGCCTCCGTGTCCAAGTGCTCCTTATTGGGCTGGCAAAAGCGCAGGTCATACTTGATAATCTCGACGCCGCCGCCCAAATCGGTGCGGTCAGCCACGCGGATATAAGGCGCGCTGACGAGGCGGTGGTCGAGCTCGAAGGACTTGACGTTAATCTTTTCTTGGTTCTGTTCAGTCATACTCCCCAGCCTAATCGCTGCGAGTGTCACTTCACAGAATAGATTCTTAGGCCGCATACGCTGCGTAACTATGAGTGCCTTGGACGATGCCCCCGCAACCGGCAGCAAGCAAGCCCGGAAGCAGAATGCCCAGCAGCAAAAGATTGTGCCAAGCACCGTTACCACCCTGGTCACCGTGGAAAGCCCCGCCGCCGATGTCGATCCTTGGGCGCGCGGCAACCGCCTGCGCAAGGACAGCTGGGGCCTGGTAATGCGACGCGTGTGGGCTGATTTCTTCCACGATGCCTTAATGGACCGCGCCGCCGCGATGACCTACTTCACCCTCATGGCCTTCGCGCCCACTGTCCTGGCGGCATATTCCATTGCCACGCTGGTCTTTTCTTCGCGCCGGGGCGAAGTGGAGGCGTTGACCACGCAGTTCATCGAAACGTACGTGCCCCGTTCCATGGCGGAAGAGGCCGGAAATATCGTCAGCTCCATTATCGGTTCCACGCGGGAGGGCACGTTTGCGCTGGTGGTCTCCGTCCTGATTTCACTCTTCGCCGCCTCGGCGTATGTGCGTGCCTTCTCGCGCACCGCAAACACGGTCTACGGCCGAGTGGAGGGACGCGGCACCATCCGCACGTGGGCGTTGATGTGGGCTATTACCGTGGTCCTCGTCATCGGCGCGGTGGTGGTCCTGTGTGCCAATTTATTGCGCGATACCGTCGTGGACAGCGTCATT
Source organism: Corynebacterium sp. KPL2830 (assembly GCF_040225635.1). NCBI lineage: Bacteria > Bacillati > Actinomycetota > Actinomycetes > Mycobacteriales > Corynebacteriaceae > Corynebacterium > Corynebacterium sp. KPL2830. The sequence goes on from NZ_JBEHFR010000004.1 coordinate 66,332, forward strand.
GAGCCCGTAGCACTCCGCCTAGGGCTGCACGGAACCGTGGACTTTTTCGGTGGCATTTTTATGCCGGTGTGGAATTGGCTGCGTTTTCCCATAACTGTCGTGGTGGCGCTGGCGCTTATTGCCGTGTGGTACCACTTTGCACCCAACGTTCGACCTAGCCGCTTCCGCTGGATCACCTTGGGCTCGGTGGTAGCGCTGCTGACTAACCTGGTGGTGTGGGGCGTATTCTCCCTCTACATCAAGTACCTGGCCGGGGTGAGCATTTACGGGGCATTCGGAACGGTCATGGCGGTATTTATGACCGTCTGGCTGTCCAATACGATGCTGATTTTGGGCATCAAGATCGATGCGGAGGTCCTGCGTGCCAAGGAGCTGCAGCTTGGATTACACGCTGAGCGCTATATTCAAGCCCCGCCGCGCTCCGAATTCGCGGCGCAGCAGCAGGTGCAGGCGAAGAAGAAACTAGAAGAGCGCTCGGGGCGCATCTTTGCCGATGCCGCCCGCGGCGAGGAATAGCCCCGCACCGGGACGTAGCCCGCGCGCCGGGAGTCCACTGCTGCCGAGGATTAGTGTGAGGACACTTCTGCCATCAAGATTTCCTGCACCTGGCGGCGGCGCAGCTTGCCCAATTGGTCGGTCGGCAATTCTTCTTGCACCACGAAATGGCGCGGGACCTTATAGCGGGCCAAGAGGCCACGGCAGTGTTCGCGCAGCGCTTCCGCGTCGAAGGCGGCACCGGGGTGGAGCACCAGGCAGGCGGCGACGTCCTCGGAACCATCGGCGCGTGGGACGCCCGCCACCGCAGCTTGGCCCACCGCGGGGTGGCTCAACAGTGCATGTTCCACCTCGCTGGGAAAGACGTTAAACCCACCGGTGATGATGACTTCTTTAATCCGGCCCACCAGCCGGAAATGTCCATCGGCCTCGCGCACACCCATATCGCCGGTGCGCAGCCAATCGCCGTGGAATGCCTCCCGCGTGGCGGCTGGATTGCCTAGGTAGCCTCCAAAAACCTGGGGGCCGCGTGCAAGTATCTCGCCGGGGGTGCCATCGGGTTGGCTGCGGTCTAGGTCATCGGGATCCCCGATGCGCAGTTCGGTATCGGCAAGCGGCTTGCCGATGGTCCCCACGCGCCGACCCTCACCAAGCGGATTAATGGTCAGCACGGGGGAAGCCTCCGTGAGCCCGTAGCCCTCGACGAGCATGCCGCTGGTGCGGTCTTGCCAGGGCTCGATGATGCGCGCGGGCAGCGATGCAGCCCCGGAAATGGCGTAGCGCACCCCGCCCAGGTCCGCGGCTGCTTCGGCGGCTGCTTCTGTTGCCGGTTCAGCGCTTGGTTCTGCGCCAGATTCGGCACCCGATTGTGTCGCTAGCTCGTTCATGGCGCGCTCATAAATGGTGGGAACACCAGGCATCCACGTTGGCCGGCGCTGCGCTAGGGCACTGACCACGGCCGCAGGGCGCGGGGAGGGCAACAGGATGATCTCGGCGGCGCAGCGCACCGCGAGCAATACGCTCATGGTGAGTCCATAGGAGTGGAACATCGGCAGCGTGGCGAGGAAACGCTCGTGGCCGGGGCGCAGATCGGCCTGGGCCTCTAATTGGATGCAGTTAGCTGCGAGGTTGCCGTGCGTGAGCAGCACGCCCTTGGGCTGGCCGGTGGTGCCGGAGGTGTAGAGGATAAGGGCGGCATCGGCAAGCGCGGCCTCGCGGTGGGGCACTGGGGCTCCGGACAGGGGAAGCGGCGCCTCCAGGGACACGGGGATCACCGTGTTGGCCAGGCCATCGACCACGGCAGCGACCTCATCCCAGACCAGGGCGATGCGGGCGCCGTGGTGGGCAAAGAGCGGGGCCAACTCGTGGGCGGTGTACTGAGGGTTGTGTTCGACTACGACCGCGCCTAGGCGCAGCACCGCGAAAAAGGCAATGAGGTGCTGCGGGGAGTTGGGCAAGACCAGCGCTACCCGGTCGCCGGGGCGGATTCCCATCTCCCGCAGGGCGCCGGCGGCAGCGGCGATACGGGTATCCAGCTCCGCGTAGCTCAGGGTCTCGCCCGCGAAAAAGGTGGCGGGACGGTGGGGGAAGTTGGCTACGGCGGTGGCGAGGAAATCCGTCAGCGTGGCGTCGTACTCGAGGTCTGACATGGTGGTTAATACTAAGCCTTCTGTTTGAGGAGATCCTGCTGCACCATGCGGCGGCGGACCTTGCCCAGCTGGTCCGAAGCCAGCTCCTCAAAGTGGTAGAAGGTGCGCGGAACCTTGTAGCGGGTCAGGCGCTCGCGGCAGAAGGATTTGAGGCCTTCTGGGTCCAAGACGGCGCCATCGCGCAGGATGAGACAGGCGACGACGTCCTCGGAGCCATCCTTGCGCGGGCGGCCCACCACGGCGACCTCCTTGACGTCTGGGTGCTTGCGCACCACCTCTTCGACTTCGGCCGGGTAGACGTTAAAGCCGCCGGTGATGATGATTTCCTTGATGCGGCTAACCAGCTTGACCCAGCCGTCCTCATCCATGGTGGCCATATCGCCGGTGCGGAACCAGCCGTTGTGGAAGGACTCCTCGGTGGCCTTTTCGTTATTGAAATAGCCCTGGAAAATCTGCGGCCCGCGAGCCAGCATCTCGCCCGGCTCGCCATCTGGCTGGGTTTCATCGAGGTTATCCGGGTTGCCAATGCGCACCTCGGTATCGGGAAAGGGCAGGCCCACATAGCCCGGGCGGCGGTTGCCGTTCATGGGGTTACCAATAAGCACGGGGGAGGTCTCGGTCATGCCGAAGCCCTCCACGAGGCGGCCGCCGGTCATGGATTCCCAGCGCTCCATCACGTCAACCGGCAGGGTAGCGGCGCCGGAGAAGGCGTTGCTGATACCGGTAAGATCCACGCTTTTTTCCTCGGCGGCGTCCATGATCTTCTCGTATAACGTGGGCACGCCCGGTAGCCAGGTGGGGGTGTGCTTCTTAACGATGTCCATGATGAGCGGCATCTGCGGGGATGGAACCAAGATGAGCTCGGCGCCGAAGTAGATGCTGAGTACGCACAGCGTGGTCATGCCGTAGGCGTGGAAGAGCGGCAAGGCAGCGAGGAAGCGCTGCTCGGTGGCGTCCATATTCGTCAGCCAGGCCTCGCCCTGCACGCAGTTGGAGATGAGGTTGCCGTGCGAAAGCAGCGCGCCCTTGGGCTTGCCTGTGGTGCCGGAGGTGTAGAGGATAAGCGCGATATCGTCCTGCGTGACCTTGGCAATCTCGAGGTCCTTGCCGTCGCCGCCGATGGCAGAACCGATAAGCGTGGACCAGGCCACGGTATTCGGGGCCGCGCCGGTTAGCTGCTCGCGCTTGGCGGCCAGCGGCGGCAGGGGAATCCGGAGCGCGAGGCGCTTGAGCGGTGGCATCGCGTCGATCATGTTGACGGACACGATGGTCTCTAGCGGGGTAGTGGCGCGAAGCTTTTCTAAGGTGGCAGCGGTTTTATCCCAGGCGATGGCCACGCGCGCGCCATGGTCCTGGAAAAGTCCCTCGAGTTCGTGGGCGGTGTAGAGGGGATTGTGCTCCACCGCGGTGGCCCCCAGCAGCTGGATGGCATAAAACGCCACCACGTGTTGGGGGCAGTTGGGCAAGACGATGGCGACCCTATCGCCAGGCCGGATGCCAAAGGCCTTAAGGCCCGCGGCGGCGGCGCGCACCTGGGCGTCTAGCTCCGCGTAGTTCTGCGTATTGCCGAAGAAGTAGGTCGCGGACTTATTCGCATTGATGCGCAGGTTATTGACGTAGTAGTCAACGATGGTTTTATCGCCGTAATCAAGCGTGGCGGGGGTCCAGTCGCTGTAGTGCTTAATCCAGGCCCGGGATTCGTATGCGGACACGCGCTGCCCTTTCGTTTGCTAAAGAAAAATATTACAAAGGGCGAGTATACCCAGAACGTGAGGAAATCCTCTAGTTTTCTTCGAGTGTCAGCAAAAAACGCTTGATATCCAGGCCACCGGCATAGCCGCCGAGCGTTCCATCGCTGCGCAGCACGCGGTGGCAGGGCCGAATAATTGGCAGGGGATTGGCACCGCAGGCGGTGCCGACCGCCCGGGTAGCAGCGGGGCGCCCCACGGCGGCGGCGAGCTCGCCATAGCTTGAGACCTCGCCGTAGCCAATGGAGTCGAGTTGCGCGTGAATTTGCGCGCGGAATTCGGTCGTCGGCACCGGGTTGAGCGGCAGGTCAAACTCACGGCGGCGCCCAGCGAAATACTCCGCGAGCTGCTCTTGCGCCGCATCTAGGATGTCTGCACCGCGCTTGTCGATGCCCCCGTGTCCTCCGCCGCTTACCTCGCCGCGAACCTTATTGGTTTCGCGGTGCCCCTTGCTTACCTCGCCGCGAACCTTATTGGTTTCGCGGTGTCCCTTGCTGGTTCCGTCGCGACCCAACTGGATCGCGACGAAGTCAACGCGGGACAGCCCGTCTGCATCTGCGGTGAGCAGCAGCGGGCCGATAGGGGTATCGATGGTGCGCAGCATGGTGGTGGGAACTCTAGGTGTTTTAGGAGTTCTTCTCTGCTTCGAGGCGGTTGATGAGGTCTTCTTGTACCTCGCGGCGGCGGATCTTGCCCATCTGGTCCTTGGCCAGTTCCTCGAAGTGGTAGAAGGTGCGCGGGACCTTGTAGCGGGTCAAGCGCTCGCGGCAGTACTCCTTGAGGCCTTCAGGGTCGAGCGCGGCGCCATCGGCAAGATCGAGGCAGGCTACGACGTCTTCGGAGCCATCGTCGCGCGGGCGGCCCACCACGGCGGCGTCGTCGACGCTGGGGTGCTCGCGCAGGATTTCTTCGACCTCGCCTGGGTAGACGTTGAAACCACCGGTGATGATGATTTCCTTGATGCGGCTGACCAAGCGGATGAAGCCGTCTTCTTCCATGATGCCCATGTCACCGGTGCGGAACCAGTCGCCGTGGAAGGCGGCGTCGGTGGCTTCCTGGTTATTGAGGTAGCCCTTGAAAATCTGCGGGCCGCGGGCCAGCACCTCGCCCTCAACGCCGTCCGGCTGGGTTTCGTCCAGGTTATCGGGGTTGGCGATGCGCACCTCGGTATCCGGGAAGGGAATGCCCACATAGCCGGGGCGGCGGTCGGTGCTCATGGGGTTGCCCACGATGATCGGCGAGCATTCGGTTAGGCCGTAGCCCTCTACGAGCAGGCCGCCGGTGGCGTTTTCCCACTTATTGACGGTCTCAGAAGGCAGGGTGGATGCGCCGGAGAAGGCCGCGCGCACGCCCTTGATCGGAACCTCTTGTTCCTCGGCGGCCTTGACGATGCGCTCGTACAAGGTAGGAACGCCCGGAACCCAGGTCGGGGTGTGCTTCTTCATCAGCTGCATGATGAGCGGGATCTGTGGCACGGGGAGAATGACCAATTCGCCGCCGATGAGCTGGGCCAAGGTGACGTTCATGGTCAGGCCATACGCGTGGAAGAAGGGGAGGGCGGCGAGCATGCGCTCTGGCTTATCGCCCAAGCCCGGCACCCATGCCTTGCCCTGGAGCAGGTTGGATACGAGGTTGCCGTGCGAGAGCATCGCACCCTTGGGGGCGCCGGTCGTACCGGAGGTGTACATCACCAGCGCGATGGTGTCTTTATCAACGTCCTCCGGGGTCTTAATATCGCTGCCGTTGCCACCGATGGCATCACCAATCAGCGCCTCCCACGGCACGGTATTTGGTGCCGGGGCAGAAAGCTGTTCGCGCTTGGCCTTGAGCGGGGGAAGCGGCAAGCGCAGCGCGGCGCGCTGCAGGGTGGGCATGGCATTGATCATGTTGATGGACACGACCGTTTCCAGGTTGGTGGTAGCCCGCAGCTTCTCTAGGGTGGGCGCGGCCTTGTCCCAGGCGATGGCGATGCGCGCGCCGTGATCCTGGAAGAGCCCCTCCAGCTCGTGGGCGGTATAAAGCGGGTTGTGCAGCACAACCTGGGCGCCGAGCTTCAAGATGGCGTAAAAGGCCGCGATGTACTGCGGGCTATTGGGGGCAACGATGGCTACGCGGTCACCGGGGCGCACGCCGAAGGCCTTCAGGCCGGCTGCGGCGGCGCGCACTTGGCGGTCCAGCTCGGAATAGTTTTGGCTGCGTCCGAAGAAATACGTGGCTGACTTATCGCCGTTGACCTTGAGATTGTTGTCATACAGGTCCAACAGGGTGGTGTTGCCATAGTCGAGGCTATGCGGCGTCCACTCCGGGTAATACTGGAGCCATGCCTTTGATTCATAAGCGGACAATGCGTGACCTTTCGGTAGCGTAGGTTATTGGCAGGGGCCAGTATAGCGCCGCTAAGATGGGTCACCATGCGCATCGCCATGATTTCTATGCATACCTCCCCCATTGAGCAGCCTGGCTCCGGGGATGCCGGCGGAATGAACGTCTACGTTTTAAATATTGCCTGCCAATTAGCCCAGCTTGGCGTCGAGGTAGATGTCTATACCCGCGCTACCCGCCCGAGCCACAAAGAAATCGTGGAAGTAGCCCCCAACTTGCGGGTGATTAACATCGTGGCAGGCCCCTTTGAGGGACTAGAAAAGGAAGATCTGCCCACCCAGCTCGCGGCCTTTTCCGGCGGAGTGATGCAATTCGCTAAATGGCAGGGCAAAAAATATGATCTCATTCATTCCCACTACTGGCTTTCCGGCCAGGTGGGGTGGCTGCTGCGCGATCTATGGGGCATCCCCCTTGTTCATACCGCCCACACCTTGGCCGCGGTGAAAAACGCCTACCGCACCGCCGAGGACACCGTGGAATCAGAGGCGCGGCGCATCTGCGAACAGCAACTGGTAGATAATGCCGATCTCCTCGTGGTCAATACCGATCAGGAAGCCCGTGACCTGGCCGAGCACTACGATGCCGAGCGCGACATTATCCGCGTGGTTTCACCAGGCGCGGACGTGGGGCTTTTTACCCCCGGCACCGACCGCAATACGGAGCGTTCCCGCCGTGAGCTGGGTATCCCGTTGCACACTAAGGTCGTGGCCTTTGTGGGGCGCCTGCAGAAATTCAAGGGGCCGGAGGTGCTCATCCGCACCGCCGCGGAGCTCTGCCGCCGTGAGCCCACCCGCGATTTTCGGGTGCTCATCTGCGGTGGACCATCTGGAGCCAATGCCTCACCGGAGGCGTATAGGGAACTGGCGCGGGAGTTGGGCGTCGAAAAGCGCGTGCGCTTTTTAGGCCCCCGCCCGCCCGAAGAGCTGGTGGGCGTGTACCGCGCCGCCGATATTGTGGCGGTGCCCAGCTACAACGAGTCCTTTGGCCTGGTGGCGCTCGAGGCCCAGGCTTCTGGCACGCCGGTCGTCGCTGCGGCCGTGGGTGGGTTGCCCATCGCCGTCGTCGATGGTGAGACCGGCCTGCTGGTACCGTCCCACGACCCGCAGGAGTGGGCGGATTCCTTGAGCCAGCTGCTTGATGATGACGCCCGGCGCATCGCCATGGGCGAGGCCGCCGTCGCGCATGCCGCGCGCTTTAGCTGGACCAACACGGCCCGAGAGTTGACGGAGATTTATGCCGAAGCCCAGCAGATTCCCGTGCCTGACTGCCACCAACGCCGGGCGATGGGAGATTAGCTTCACTGACGCGCCGGGCGGTTTCGTGGCATGCTGGAGGCATGACTAACGGAAAACTGATTCTTCTTCGTCACGGCCAATCCACCTGGAATGAATCCAACCAATTTACCGGTTGGGTCGATGTTGATCTGACAGAAAAGGGCGAGGCAGAGGCCAAGCGCGGCGGCGAGCTGCTCGCGCAAGAAGGCATCCTGCCCAACGTGCTGTACACCTCGTTGCTGCGCCGCGCCATCCGCACCGCCAATATCGCGCTGGACGCGGCCGACCGCCACTGGATCCCGGTCATCCGCAACTGGCGCCTCAATGAGCGCCACTACGGTGCGCTGCAGGGCCTGAACAAGGCTGAGACCAAGGAAGAATATGGCGAGGACCAGTTCATGGCATGGCGCCGTTCCTATGACACGCGCCCGCCCGAGCTTGCCGATGACGCCGAGTACTCCCAGGCCAACGACCCCCGCTACGCGGACTTGGACAAGGTCCCACAGACGGAGTGCCTGAAGGACGTCGTCGAGCGCTTCGTGCCCTACTTCGAGGAAGAGATCCTGCCGCGGGCTAAGAAGGGCGAGTCCGTCATGATCGCAGCGCACGGCAACTCCCTGCGCGCGTTGGTCAAGCACCTCGATGGCATTTCCGATGATGACATCGCCGGGCTGAATATTCCGACCGGTATCCCGCTGGTCTACGAGATTGCGGAGGATGGCTCCGTGGTCAACTCCGGCGGCACCTACCTGGACCCAGAGGCCGCCGAGGCCGGGGCCGCTGCCGTCGCCGCGCAGGGTGGCAAGTAACCTACCGCTGCATATAAGTCCCTGGGGAGGTGCTCCCTGGGGACTTTCTAATGGTTAGGCTTAAAGACGTGGAATTAATTTTTGTCTTTCTCGCGGGGGTGCTCGCCTGCGCGGTGGCGCTGCCATTAATTTCCCGGGTGCGCGAGCGCATGGCACGCCGCCATCGCGCCAGCGATGCCCAGGCAAACCAGGTCACTACCGTGAGCCAAGGCCTGCATCTTGCGGTTCAAGGCTCTCCCACGGCGCTGACGGTGCTCGATAGAAATCAGGAAATCATCCTGTCCAATCCCGCGGCGCACGAGATGTCCGTGGTCCACGATCGCGCCGTTAATCCGGAGATTTGGAAGACCGCGGAGCAGGTCTTTGAGGATAAGGAAACCCGCACCGTGGACCTGGCCATCCCTAAGCGCCGCACCGGGCACCGCGTCACGCAGATCAAGGCCGTTATCAAGCCGCTGACGCTAAACGATGGCCGCTTTATCATCATCTACGGCACCGATGAGAGCGAAAACGTGCGCATGGAATCCGCGCGCCGCGATTTCGTGGCCAACGTCTCCCACGAGCTGAAAACCCCGGTCGGTGGCATCGCGCTGCTGGCAGAGGCCCTGCTCCAGGACCCCGAGGATCCGGAGCACGTGAAGTACTTCGGTACAAAAGTGCAAAAAGAGGCCAACCGCATGGCGGATATGGTCAGCGAGCTTATCTCCCTGTCCAAGCTGCAGGGCGCCGAAGCGCTACCGGAGATGGAACCGCTCTACGTAGACGATCTCATTGGCGAGGCTATTTCGCGCAACCAGCTCGCAGCAGACGCGCACTCCATTAAATTGACCCAAGGGCCTTCAGAAGGCGTGCAGGTCAACGGCGACCGTTCCCTTTTGGTAACGGCACTATCCAACCTCATTTCCAACGCGATTAATTATTCGCCGGAGGAATTGCCGGTCTCCGTCTCGCAGAAAGTGGTGGGGGATGACGTCGTGCTTATCCGGGTAACGGACCGCGGCATAGGCATCCCGCCGGAGCATCAAAAGCGCGTCTTCGAGCGCTTTTTCCGCGTTGACCAAGCCCGGTCGCGGCAGACGGGAGGCACTGGCCTAGGATTAGCAATTGTCAAACACGTGGTGGCCAACCACGGGGGCAATATCAAGCTGTGGTCGCGCCCGGGCACGGGCTCTACTTTCACCATCGAGTTGCCCCTATATAAGGAAAAGAAGCCAGCGCACGAGGCTGACTTGCAGGATAATGAAGACAAGGAATCCGTCGATGCGGCGGCTCCTGGGCTTCAGCGTGCAGTAGCACGCGTTGCAGCACGTCGAAAGGATAAAGCACAATGACCACCATTCTCATCGTGGAAGATGAAGAGTCGCTGGCCGATCCGCTGGCATTCTTGCTCCGTAAGGAAGGTTTCGAGCCGATTATCGCCCTCGATGGCCCGTCCGCGCTGGAGAAATTCGCCGAAAATGACATCGACATCGTGCTGCTTGATCTCATGCTGCCCGGCATGTCTGGCACCGACGTGTGCAAGCAGCTGCGCGCCACCTCCTCCGTGCCGGTCATCATGGTCACCGCGCGCGATGCGGAAATCGACAAGGTCGTGGGCCTAGAGCTGGGCGCGGATGATTACGTCACCAAACCGTATTCCTCCCGCGAGCTCATCGCCCGCATCCGCGCCGTGTTGCGCCGCGGCAACGATCGGTCCTCCCACGCGGATGCTGCGGAGAGCAGCGAGGTAGAAGACGAGCAGATCCTGTCCGGCGGCCGCGTGAAGATGGATGTGGAGCGCCACATCGTCACCGTGGCAGACGAGCCGGTGGCCATGCCACTCAAGGAGTTTGACCTGCTGGAATACCTCCTGCGCAATGCCGGGCGCGTGCTGACCCGTGGCCAGCTCATTGATCGCATTTGGGGTGCGGATTACGTGGGCGATACCAAGACGCTAGACGTGCACATCAAGCGCCTGCGCACCAAGATTGAGGAGCACCCCTCCCGCCCGAAGCACCTGGTGACGGTGCGCGGGCTGGGCTATAAATTCGAGCTCTAGCACCGGCCAGCGCTCGCGCGCCGGCCAAAACTCTAATACCAGCCGGCTTTGATGCTGGCTGGGTGCTGGGTGAGCTGTACGCCGTGCTCGGCGGCTTCTGCGCGGGCCTGGCACTGTGCGGCCAAAATATCGTAGCTTTCGCGCCCCATGAGCGCGACGAGCTCGTCTTCGTGCGATTGCCACATTGGCAGCGGATTGGCGTGGCAGGCGCTATCGGTAGAGCAGTACCAATCAAAGTCTTCGCCGCCATTGCCCCAACCGCGGCGGTCATATTCGCCGATGGTGGTGCGTAAAATCTCCTGCCCGTCGGGGCGCTCCTCGTAGTCCTCATAGCGCCGCAGTGGCAGCTGCCAGCATACTTCCGGCTTGACCACCGTCAGCTCCTCGCCGCTATCTACAGCCCACTGGTGCAGCGCGCAGCCAGTCCCCGTTTCCCAGCCGGCGCGATTGGCAAAGATGCAGGCGCCATCCACGATGGGGGTTTTCAGCGCCGGTTCGGGCTTACCGTCCTCGCCATCAAGCTCGTCCCATTCCAACCACGGCTCTAGCTCATCGGTGTTTTCTTGAGCCAGGAACTCATCTACCCCCGCTGGGCGCAGCTGCCAGTAGCGCGCGGGCATGCGGGAAACGGCATCATAAAGCTGGTCGCGGTCTTGTTCATCGGCCATATATGCACCGTGCACGCAGCAGCCCACCTCGGGTTGGCTCTTGTCGATGCCCCGGCACGCCGACGTACCAAATTGGCAGCTGTAGTGCGATTCTACCCACGTGAGGTCGATGGAAAAGACGTGGTAAGGGTCGTTTGGGTTGGTAAATTCGAACCACTCCCGCGGAAAATCTGGGGCCTCTTCGCGTCCGGCTTTAATCGATGCCGCCGCTGGCGAACTCGCGGGAAAACCTAGGTAAACGGTGTCAGATTTTGGGCGATTCACACCTAACCACGGTAGACCTACTACGCTATTGGTGTGCGATTAGGTGTATTAGACGTCGGAAGTAATACCGTCCACCTCGTTGCGGTCGATGCCGCAATGGGGGGACGGCCTACTCCGATGAGCGATTGGAAGACCCCACTCCGGCTGGTGGAACAGCTGGATAAGAAGGGAAACATCCACGAAAAGGGCCTGAAAAAGCTCATTAGCGCCGTGGGTGAGGCAAGTGAGCTGGGGGAAAAACTCGGGTGCGCCGAACTCATCGCCTTCGCGACCTCCGCGGTCCGCTCTGCCCCTAACTCTGATGAAGTACTCGATGAGGTGGAAAAGCAGACCGGCGTGCGCCTGCAGATCCTCTCGGGCGTGGAAGAAGCGCAGCTTACCTTCCTCGCTGCCCGCCGCTGGTACGGCTGGTCCGCTGGACGCATCACCAACTTGGACATCGGTGGTGGCTCTCTGGAGCTATCCACCGGTACCGATGAGCACCCTGACCTGGCTTTCTCGCTTGACCTGGGTGCAGGGCGGCTTACCCACAACTGGTTCGATACCGATCCGCCGGAGAAAAAGAAGGTTAGTGCGCTGCGTGATTTCATCGATGCAGAGCTAGAGGATGCCGTCACCCAGATGAAGGCGATGGGGCCTGCCGGCCTAGCCGTGGGAACCTCGAAAACCTTCCGCACGCTGTCGCGGCTTACCGGCGCGGCGCCCTCGTCTGCAGGGCCATATGTCAAGCGCACATTGACCGCACCGGGCCTGCGCCAATTGATTTCATTCATCACGCGCATGACTGCAGCAGACAGAGCGGACCTTGAGGGTGTAAGTTCGAACCGATCGCACCAAATCGTCGCCGGCGCTTTGGTTGCCGAGGCAAGCATGCGAGCTCTGGGAATTGAGAAGTTAGAAATCTGCCCGTGGGCGCTGCGCGAAGGTGTTATTTTGCGCCGGACCGACAAGGGATTGGAATAGGAAGAGATCATGGCTGACGAAAAACAGTTGACCGTGGCCGAGCTGCTGGCTCGCAATAAGAAGGACCGCACGGATAAGGACGAGAAGACCTCTCGCCGCCGTCGGCGCAGCCTCGATGAAGGCGGCGTATCCGTTGCCGAGCTCACCGGTAGCCTCAAGAAGGTAAAGTCCACCCCGCCAGAGGCGAAGCATACCAACGTATCCATCGATGATGACGCCCCTGTCATCCGCGCGCCGAAGTCCAAGGACGAACAATCCGGACAGGATAAGGCTCAGCAGGCGAGCGATTCCACGGCGAAGCCGACCGGTTCCAAGCCTGCGCAAAAGCTATCCCAGCCTAAATCCACTTCCCCTAAGCCGGCCGCCGAGAAGCCTTCCGCTGGTACCCCCACCGCGTCCCCGGCCCCGAAGCAGAACGGGAAGCCGAGTGAGCCGACCGCTTCTCCCAAGCCAGCGGCGGGGTCTGCCTCGCGGCCGACGGCCAAGCCTGCCCCAGGACAGAAGGCAAACGCGCAGGCGGCAAAGAAGCCTGCGCAGTCGGAGCCAGAGGACAAGGCGAGCGCTAAGGACGCTGAGAAGAAGTCTCATCAGCCGTCCGCGGATGACACTGCGGTGATGCAGCGCATCGATAATTCGCAGTCCTCGCAGGACAAGCGCAAGGACGCTGCTGACGCCGCTGAATCCAGCGCCAAGGAAAAGGCGGGAGCAGCTGGCGCTGCCGCCGGTGCAGGTGCTGCTGCAGCGAGCGCAGCGGGAGCGAAGGCCGACGCGAAGAACTCAGCAGGCGCCAAGGATGCTAAGGACACCAAGGACGCTGGAACCAAGGGCAAGTCTGCCGCGCCAACGCAGAAGCCTGCGGCGACCGCGAAGAAATCCGACGATACCGGCGAGCTGTCCCAGGTGCGGGACGAGGAAGTCACCGAAGAGCACGAGAAGCTCAACCCCATGTCCATCGTCATCATGGTGGTTGTGGGGATCGTCTTGGCGGTCGTCATCTTCAAGGGCTTTGAAGTGCTTTGGGATAACTTCCCGCGCGTCGTCGTGGCCATCTTGGCGCTCTGCGTGACCGCAATTATGGCCGGCGTTACGCATGCGCTGCGCACCGCCCGAGATGGCTTCTCCATGTCCCTTGCGGGCATTACCGGCCTCATATTGACCTTTGGGCCACTGCTTTTGGTTATGCTTTAAACCAGCGACTGGCTGAGAACCACCCGGCTGCTTCCTAGATGGAGGTAGCCGGGTGTCGTTATTTTTGGCATGGTGGAGACTATGACAAAGATTGCAATTTTAGGTGGAGGACAAATCGGTGAGGCTTTGACCTCGGGTCTTGTGGAATCGGGTTTTAATGCTTCCGATATCACGGTGACCAACCGCACCGCCTCCCGCGGTGAAGAACTCAAGAGCAACTATGGCGTTAACGTCTCGGCGGATAATGCCGCGGCGGTCGACGGCGCGGATTATATCTTCGCGTCCGTCAAGCCTTATGCCATCCTGGACCTGCTGAGTGAGATTAACCCGGCCAAGGACGCCGTGGTGGTCTCTATGGCCGCTGGGCTGACCCTGGAGGCCTTGCAGGCCGCCGCGGGCGAGGGCGTGCCGGTCGTGCGCGTCATGCCCAATACGCCGATGCTGGTGCGCCGCGGCATGTGCACCTGTGCTGCCGGTGAGCACGTGACCGAGGCACAGATGAACGGTGTCACGGAGCTGCTCGAGGCAGTCGGTGAGGTCGCGGTCATTCCGGAAAAGAACATCGACGCCGCCACCGCGCTGGCTGGTTCTTCCCCGGCCTACTTCTTCCTCGTGGCGGAGGCGCTTGTCGATGCCGGAGTGCAGCTCGGCCTACCCCGCGATATCGCCGAAAAGCTCGCCGCACAGGCGGCTGCCGGCGCCGGCGATATGCTGGCCAACTCAGGCCGCTCGGCGACGCAGCTGCGCGCAGGCGTAACCTCGCCAGGCGGCACCACCGCTGCGGCCGTGCGCGAGCTGGAAGAGTCCGGATTGCGTGGCGCCTTCTACCGCGCCGCCGAGGCATGCTCCGATAAGGCCAAGGAACTGGGCTAGGAGCCCGCCTAATGCGGCCCGTTCCCCGCGGTGGGGGTGTATTACCTCTTGCCACGCGGGGGACCATACGGGAGCCATGAGGCGGTTGTTACGCAGCGCTTTTGGCGGTGAATTGAACAACTGCTGTGAAAAAATTTGGCACTTGGGTCGCATTAGTCACATGTTTCACGATAGGCTGGAACGAGCACGTGCGTGAAGTCCTGTGGGAGGGGAAGCCTACAGCGCGTAACGAGCTGAAGGGTTAGATAATTATGGCAAATGAAGAAAAAGGAACCTTTCTGACGATCGCGGAGGTCGCCGAAATCATGCGCGTCTCCAAGATGACTGTCTACCGTTTGGTTCACGCAGGCGAAATGCCGGCAGTCCGCGTCGGACGCTCTTTCCGCGTTCACGAGTCTGCCGTCAACGAGTACCTCGAGGCATCCGTTTACGGAGCGTAGGGTCTCGCGCCTTCAAGGCAGCGCCCACTTCTGTTGGCCACTTTTGGTCAGCGGTGGTGGGCGCTGTTTGGTTTTATCTCGCGCGGTTTATTCTTGTTCCGTGCGCTCCATTTCCGCGGGGTGCCGCCCGGGCCACTTTTGGAGACACGCTGGGGACTAGGTAAGATGGATCGCATTCGTGTCGGCACGCCGTGATGGCCCGCATATGTGCGGCCAAGGTGGCAAAGAGTGCACCTTTGCCGTTTCAGGCGCCGGCAGGTTCACAGTACGTACTAAAAGAAAGTGAGGACGCCTGTTATGGGTTCTGTCATTAAGAAGCGCCGCAAGCGCATGTCCAAGAAGAAGCACCGCAAGATGTTGCGCCGCACCCGCGTGCAGCGTCGTAAGTTGGGTAAGTAAACCCAACAGCCCACGAATCCTCCGCACCGTGCCTTAGCGCGGTGGCGGAGGATTTCTGGTTTTCGGGCCGAAGCTGCTTCTACGCTGAGAGCGCTCCGCCGCGTGCGCTGCTACTTCCGGAAATAGCGCCAGCCACCAAAAGAGAAGGCGGCCGTAAGCAGTGCTGGCAGGCCATAGGTGCGGATGGCGCGGCGGATGGAGCGGTAGTCGCGGACGATCCAGCCGCGCTTCTCTGCAATTTTGCGCAGCTTGCGGTCCGGGTTGATGGCCACGGGGGTGCCCACCATGGTGAGCATGGGCATATCGTTCGCAGAATCGGAGTACGCGGTGCACCGGTCCAAATCGAGGCCCTCGATGGTAGCGAGGGCGGCCACGGCGTGCTTTTTGCCCGGGCCGTGGAGGATATCGCCCACAAGGCGGCCGGTGAACTTGCCGTCTTCTACCTCCGCGACGGTGCCGAGGGCGCCGGTAAAGCCGAAGCGGCGCGCCAAGACCTGTGCGAGCTGGACCGGGGTAGCGGTGACCAGCCACACCTGTTGGCCGGCGGCTAGGTGCATCTCCGCGAGCTGCGTGGTGCCGGGATATGCGCGGCGGGCCAGTGAGGCTTCGACAATTTCCTCGCAGAGATCAACGAGTTCGTCCACGCTGCGGCCTTTAACAAACTCCAAGGCCTGCGCGCGGCCGGAGGCAACGTCCTTTGCATTCTCCGCGCCAGAGAGGCGGAATTTTAGTTGTTTCCAGGCCACTGGGAGTATCTCGGAGATGCGGATATAGCGCCGCCGGGCGAGACCAAAGCCGAATTCCACCAGGGAGGAACCCTGAACGAGGGTATTGTCCACGTCGAAAAAGGCGGCGGCACCCACATCAACGGGCACGTCCGGATCTTGGTCCGTGATGCGCTGGGAGCCTGCGGCATCATATGAGCCGGAGACGGAGGCTATGCCGGAGGCGAAGTCCTCGAGCTCGAGCCCAAACTCCTCTAAAGCGGCGGCAGCGGCCGCCTCACCTGCGGCGCGCTGTTCTTCCTCGCCCAAGGGGGCTAGCGCCTGGTTTTCTAGAAAGTTGCGCAGATTACCGCGCGAGGCCGTCCAATTGGCCAAAAAGTCGCGGGGAGATTCGGGGAATCCGGGGGGAGGTATAGCGGACACGAGTGGGATAAACAGCTTTCGCAAACGCGGGGTGGACTAACATGTCCATAGTAAACGTTTCCCCTGTCTGCGTCCTTATGAGGAGAATCCCGCCCCTATGTCCCAGCATGTAGTCGAGCTCATGGTGCGCCCCACCTGCGGTTCCTGTAAACGGGTAAAAGAGCAGATTACCCCCGTTATCCAGGCGGCCGGTGCCCAGCTGGAAGTGCGCAACGTGGAAGAGAGCCGCGAGCTCGAGATGGAATTTGGTGACCGCGTTCCCGTTGTAGTGATAGACGGAGAAGAATTCGCCTGCTGGGAAGTTGATAACGAAGAGTTGGCCGCGGAGCTGCGCTGACGATTCGGGTTCCGCGCCCATGCGGGGTAGTCTTTGGAACCATTGCGGTCAATCAAAAGGTTGAGGAGTGTGGAGCATGAGCGTGCTTGTAGTGGGAATGTCCCACCAATCGGCACCCGTGGCGTTGCTGGAAAAGTTGAGCATGGACGATGTGGTGCAGCATTCCGCCTGCGGGCGGCTGGTTGATGCCGAGTCCCTCACTGAGGCGATGATCATTTCCACGTGCAACCGCCTCGAGGTCTATACGGTGACCAATTCCTTCCACACCGGCGTGCAGGACGTCATCCAGGTACTCAAGGACGTCTCCCACGTCGATGAGGAAGAGCTGCGCAATTACCTCTACGTGCGCTATGCCGACGCCGCCGCGGAGCACCTCATGTCCGTTACCTCCGGCCTGGATTCGATGGTGGTGGGCGAGCAGCAGATCATCGGCCAGGTGCGTTCCGCCTACCAGTCCGCCTCCGAGCAGGGCACGGTCGGCCCGCGCATCCACGCTTTGGCGCAGTCCGCGCTGCGTGCCGGCAAGCGCGTGCACTCGGAAACGGAAATCGACAAGGCCGGCGTCTCGATGGTGACTTTCGCCTTTGACCAGGCGCTGCAGCGCCTTAATACGGAGGACCTGCAGGGCAAGTCCGCGCTCGTGCTGGGCGCCGGGGCGATGGCCTCGCTTGCGGCCACCCACGCAGGCCGGCTGAGCATCGGCGAGCTGGTGATTGCCAACCGCACCCGCGAGCGCGCCGAGCGCCTTGCCGGCCACGCTGAGGAGGCCGGGGTCCACACCCGCGTGGTGGATTTTGAGGATCGCGCCGCCGCGCTTGCCGATGTCGACCTCGCCATCTCCGCCACCGGCGCCGAGGGCTTTACCATCACCGCGTCCGACATTCCGCCCGCGCACCCGTTGATGCTCATTGATCTTTCCCTCCCACGCGATATCGATGACGCAGCAACGAAAATCGATGACGTGGACCTGGTGAATATCGAGCGCCTCAGCAAGTCCCTGTCTGCAGCAGCCACCGATGTCGCGGCCGGCACGGACCCGCACGAGCAGGCCCGCACCATTGTGGACGAGGAGCTTGCCGCCTATACCTCCGCCCAGCGCGTGCGCGATGTGGCACCGGCCGTTAGCGCCCTGCACCGCCGCGCGGCGGACCTCGTGGAGTGTGAGGCGGCCCGCTTGCAGCAAAAGCACCCGGAGCTAGAGGGCAAGCAGCTTGCCGATGTCCAAGGTGCCCTCAAGCGCGTCGCCGACAAGCTGCTGCATGAACCGACGGTGCGGGCGAAGAAGCTGGCGGCATCGGATAGCAGCTTTAGCAGCGAAAATGCCCTGCAGGAACTCTTTGGCCTGCAGCTGGAAGGCTCCGGCGTTGCCGTGGCCGTCAATGAATTGCCCACGCTGAACAAGGAGGCGTAAATGTTCCAGATCGGTACCCGAGGCTCCAAGCTCGCCACCACCCAGGCAGGACACGTCCGCGATTGGCTTATCGATGCCGGATTCGATTCCGAGCTCCACATCGTCACCACCGCCGGCGATACCAACATGGCCCCGGTCGAGCGCATCGGCGTGGGCGTATTCACCCAGGCGCTGCGCGAGGCGCTGTACAGCGGCGAATGCGATATCGCGGTGCACTCCTTCAAGGATCTGCCCACGGCCGAGGATGATCGTTTCCGTTTGGTCATCCCGCAGCGCCAGGACAGCCGCGAGGTGCTGGTTGCCCGCGATGGGATGACCTTGATGCAGCTGCCGGAAGGCGCGCGGGTGGGAACCTCGGCGCCGCGCCGCATTTCCCAGCTGGCCGCCCTGCGTCCGGACCTGGAGATCTGCCCGCTGCGCGGCAATATCGATACCCGCATGTCCAAGGTGACCGACGGCGAGCTTGATGCCGTGGTGCTGGCCTATGCCGGCCTGCTGCGCGGCGGCTACGAGGATCGGGCGAGCGATATCTTCGATCCAGAATTATTCATGCCCGCCCCAGCCCAGGGTGCGCTCGCCATCGAGGCCGCCGCCGGCACCGAGGCGGCCGCGGCACTGGACGCCGTTGTTGATGATCAAGCCACCTCCGCCGCCCTTGCCGAGCGCGCCGTTCTCGCCCGCCTCGAGGCGGGCTGCACCGCGCCCGTGGCCGCTACGTCCCGCTGGAACGGCGATCAACTCACGGTGCGCGGCGGCGTCTTTGCGCTGGATGGTTCCCGCCAATTGACCGCCACCGCCTCCGGCGCTGCGACGGACGCAGCGGAAGCGGCGGAGTTGGGCACGCGGGTCTCTGATGAGCTTTTCGCCCAAGGCGCGGCCGACCTGCTAGGTCAGTAATTTCTACTTTAAGCGCTAATAATTTAAGGTGTAGATACCATAGATCATTTTTTGCAATGATACCCGGCCCCCTTTAAGGGCATCCCAGGACGTCGCGCCTGGGATTTTGGCCGTTATGACCTTGATACCCACCGACGGCGCGGGGAGAAACACTGCAGGCGATCATGTCCGTGTGCGGTGCCGCGGGCCCAGATCTAGAAAAGAACTTTATGAGCAATGCTGTGTCAGACACCCAGTTGGGCAAGATCGTCTTCGTGGGCGCTGGTCCGGGAAACCCAGACCTGCTGACCGTCCGCGCCCGCGAAGTTCTGGCCAATAACGCTATCGCCGTGGCCGATCCGCAGGTCATGCAGGGCGTGCGCGATGCTGTCGCCACCGCGCTGCCCGTCCCACAAGAGCTGTTGGATGCCGCGGAAGAGGAATACGCGCAGATGTGCGCCGATGCTAAGGCCAAGGGCGCACGCCGCAAGCCGCCCCGCCCACCGGCACCGACAGCCGCGGTGCTCTATGCACCGGGCGAGGACATCGTAAGCCAGCTGCGCGAGTGCCTTGCCGAGGCCGATGGCGAGGACGTCATCCGCCTCGTGACCGGTAACCCGCTCAACCGCGAATCCATCAAGGCCGAAATCAACGCCGTGGCCTCCGCCGGCCTAGAGTTCCAGGTCGTGCCGGGCATGTCCCTGCCCTCGACCGTACCGTCCTTTGCCGGGCTGGCGCTCGGATCGACGTACACGGAGGCCGATGTCACCGATGGCGCCGACTGGGACGCGCTCGCCAATGCCACCCAGCCCATCGTCTTGCAGGCCACCAAGGAAGACTTGGCGGACATTTCCACCGAGCTGCAGCAGCGCGGCATGCCGGCGGAAACCGAGGCCTTTGTGACCGTCCACGGCACCACGCGCCTGCAGCGCACGTATGAGACGACGCTGGGGACCATCGCCAAGCTGGACGCGGACTTGTCCGGCCCGCTGGTGGTCACACTCGGCCGCAGCATCGATGACCGCACCAAGTACTCGTGGTGGGAAAACCGCCCGCTCTACGGCTGGCGCGTGCTGGTGCCGCGCACTAAGGAACAGGCCGGGCCGATGTCCGCGCGCCTGGCCGGCTACGGCGCCATCCCGCAGAACGTGCCGACGATTTCCATCGAGCCACCCCGCAACCCGGCGCAGATGGACCGTGCCATCAAGGGCATCGTCGAGGGCCGCTACAAGTGGATCGTCTTTACCTCCGTCAATGCCGTGACCGCCGTGTGGGATAAGATTTCCCAGCTCGGCCTGGACGCGCGCGATTTCGCCGGCGTGCACCTTGCCGCCGTGGGCACCAAGACCGCCAATGCCATCCGCGCCAAGGGCATGGTGCCGGAGCTTTTGCCGCACAAGAAGAAGCAAAACGCCGAGGGCCTGCTCGAGGTCTTTCCCAATTACGTCGAAGACATCGACGCCGTCAGCCGCGTGCTCCTGCCGCGCACAGGTATCGCCGCCGATACGCTTGTCGATGGCCTCCAGGCCCTCCAGTGGGACGTCGATGACGTCGTGGCCTACCGCACCGTGCGCGCGGCCCCGCCCTCGGCCGAAATCCGCGACATGATCAAGACCGGTGGCTTCGATGCTGTGGCCTTTACCTCCGGATCCACCGTGCGCAACCTAGTGGGCATTGCCGGCAAGCCGCACCAGCGGACGATCATTGCGTGCATCGGGCCATCGGCAAGCGCAGCAGCAGAAGAGCTGGGCCTGCGCGTCGATGTCGTGCCGGATGTTGCGGACGTGCCCGCGCTTGTCGATGCCCTCGCCAGCCACGTCGCCGCCCTTCGCGCCGCCGGTAACCTTCCCGCGCCCCGCAAGAAGCGTCGCGCGCGCAAGAAGACTACTAAGGTCGAGAAGGCGTAAGTTTTTAGTCTCGCTCTAAGGAGTACCCAATGAGCTCATTTCCTGCCCGCCGCCCCCGCCGCCTGCGCTCCACGCCGCAGATGCGTAACCTCGTGGCCGAAACCACGCTGCGCCCATCGGATCTGATTTTGCCGATGTTTATCGCAGACGGCCTCGATGAGCCGAATGAGATTTCCTCCATGCCCGGCGTGTACCAGCACTCCTTTGATTCGCTGCGCCGCGCGACTGAGGAGGCCCTCGAGGCCGGCGTTACCTGCGTGGACCTATTCGGCGTTCCGCTAGATAAGGACAAGGACGCCACCGGCTCCGTGGCCTGGAACCCAGACGGCATTTTGAACCGCGGCATCGCCACCCTGCGCGAGGAATTTGGCGATGACCTCATCATCATGGCCGATACCTGCCTCGACGAGTTCACCTCGCACGGGCACTGCGGTGTCCTCGATGACCAGGGCCGCGTGCTTAACGATGAATCCGTCCAGCTCTACCAAAAGATGGCCCGCTCCCAGGCCGAAGCCGGCGCTCAGATCATTTCGCCGTCTGGCATGATGGACGGCCAGGTTGCCGCCATCCGCGCCGATCTCGATGAGGCCGGGCGCGACGACGTCTCCATCATGGCCTACTCCGCGAAGTACGCCTCCGCCTTCTTCGGACCGTTCCGCGAGGCCGTCGGTTCCTCCCTAGAGGGCGACCGCCGCACCTACCAGCAGGACCCCCGCAACTTCCGCGAATCCCTCCTGGAGGCCGAGCTCGATATCGAGGAGGGCGCCGACTTCGTCATGGTCAAGCCGGGCTTGCCGTATTTGGATGTCTTGTCCGCAATCGCGGAGACCTCCTCGGTGCCCGTCGCCGTGTACCAAGTCTCCGGCGAGTACGCGATGATCAAGGCCGGCGCCGCCAACGGCTGGGTCGATGGCGAGGCCATCATGCTCGAGTCTCTCACCGCCTTCAAGCGCGCCGGCGCCGACCAGATCCTGACGTACTTCGCCACCGAAGCCGCACGCCTGCTCAAGTAAAGGATTCTTGTGACACAGCCTTCTTCTCGTCCGACGCCGCCGCCCGCGTCGCCGCGCCCCGAGCCGCCGCAGCCCGGGTCGCCTCAGGCTGGCGACCCGCACGGTCAGCAGGAGCCGCAGCCCAGCGACCCGCAGGCAGGTGACCCGCGCGGCCAGCAGGGGCCCCAGCGCGATAAGCAGCGAGAGCCACAACGAGAATCGCGTCCTGAACCGGGGCCCGGGTCGCCGCAGGGCGGCGCCCCGCATGGCCCGCGCGGTCAGCGCGGCAAGGGCTCGCAGGGCGGTTCCAAGCGCCCCGAGACCGTGGTCTACATGCTGTGGCTCTGGCTGGGCGTCGTCGCCGGCGAGACCGTCCACCAAATCCTCAATGTGGTGCTGACCCTGCTCAACCACGATGTGCTCATGGCACAGGCCAAGCAGATGGTCGACAGCACCTCGGGTGGCGAAGACGGCGAAGAAGTTTCGGACTCCTTTATTGAAATGGCCGCCTATGGGTCGGTGGCGCTGTCGGCTGCCATTGCCATCGGCGTGCTGGTGCTGCTGCTGTTTTTGCTGAAGTCGCTGGCAGGGCCATCAAAACGCGCGGGCACCTCGCGCCGCATCTGGTTCGCCTTTTCCATCTACTTCGGTTTCCGCATCCTGCTCACCTTCATGGTCACGCCCGCGGGTGCCGATGTCCCCGACTGGCTCTTTGCCGCCGACGGTATGGTGCAAATCCTGGTTGGCGTCGCCGCCGTATTGGGGCTCATCTTCTCCGTTAAGCCCGACACCCTCGACTACACCGGCGAGCTCGAGCAAATGCGCGAGCTGGAAAAAGAACTCGAGCAGGCGCGCCGCGATAAAGAGCGCGAGAAGCGCGAAAAGCAGGAAGCCAAAGAAAAAGACGCCAAAGAGAAGGACACCAAGCAAAAGGACCCCAAAGATAAAGGCGGTCGCAATCAACCTTCGCGGAATTACGGTGCCCAAAACAGGGGCGATGACCACAAGGACAACCGATGACCAGCATGTTCCCCGGCCACGGCCGGCGCGATGACGGTCGAAGCGACGGTCCTGCGGATAAAAATCAACGACCAGGGCCCCGCGACTATAACCGTCCCGTGCAAAACACCACGCAGGATCAAGACTTGTCCGTGTGGCCGCGCCCGCTCCAGTGGGCGTATTGGGTGCTCGTTGTCGCCGCCGTCATCATGCTGGTCAGCGGCATGGTCGGCATCTTCGGCGGAGGCGGCGAGCAGATAGAGCCCTCGGACTCGCGAATCGCGGAGTATGTGCGGTCGAACCGCCTATTCGTCTCTGTATTTAATATCATCGGTGCGATCATTTTGGCGCTCTTTTCCGCACAACTCGCCAACGGATCGAAGTGGGCGCGCCGCATTATCTCAGTTGTCATCGCGATTGCCCTCTTTTTCAATATCGCAGCCCTGGCGCTTGGCATTGGCGGGCTCGGCCTGCTGCTTATCGCCGTGACGCTGCTTATCGCGGTGGTTCTGCTTTTCCGGCCGCAGTCCAACCGGTTCATTGCCCACCGCAGCCTCCACGGGCGCGACTGACGCCTGGCTTGCGGGGCGGGAGCGCGCGGCCAGCGGCGCGGCAAATTAGCCCCTGCTCCAACTTTTGATTCATAATGAGGAGTATGTCTCGACTTAACCGCGCCCCCATTATCGATGCCGCGCTCGGCCGCACCCCCTCCCGCCCACCAGTTTGGTTGATGCGTCAAGCTGGTCGCTCCCTGCCGGAGTACCGCGCCGCCCGCGAGGGCATCGGCATGCTGGATTCTTGTTTCATGCCGGAACTCCTCGCAGAAATCACCCTGCAGCCGGTGCGCCGCCACGACGTGGACGCGGCCATCCTCTTTTCCGATATCGTGGTCCCGCTCAAGGCCGCCGGCGTCAACGTTGACATCGTGCCCGGCCGCGGGCCGGTGATGGAGAAGGCGGTGAGGGAGAAGGGGGACATCGGCAAGCTGCCTATTTTGGAAGCCGACGTGCCCGAAGTGGCCCAAGGCATTGCGGGAATCCTCGGCGAGCTGACCGAGACCCAAGCGCTCATCGGCTTCGTTGGCGCGCCATTTACCCTGGCCAGCTACCTTATCGAGGGAGGTCCCTCCAAGAACCACGAGCGCACCAAGGCGCTCATGCACGCTGAGCCCGAGACGTGGCACATGCTCATGCGCCGGCTCGTGCCCACCATTATCAATTTCCTGCGGGTGCAGGTCGATGCCGGCATCGACGCCATGCAGCTTTTCGATTCCTGGGCCGGCTACCTCAACGAGCGTGACTACCGCGAGTTCGTGCTGCCATATTCGCAGGAAATCCTGGCCAGCGTCGATATTCCGCGCATCCACTTCGGCGTGGGCACCGGCGAGCTGCTACAGGCGATGTCCGAAGCCGGCTCCGAGGTTATGGGCGTGGACTACCGCGTGGCCATGGACGCCGCCGCCCAGCGCGTGAACTCGCGCGTGCTGCAGGGCAACCTCGACCCGGCGCTGCTTTTTGCCGGCGACGATGCCGTGCGCCAGGCCGTGCGCACCATCCGCGGCGAGGTGGAGCGCGCCCAGCAGCGCGGCGATATCGACACCCACATCTGGAACCTTGGGCACGGGGTGCTGCCCACCACCGACGCGGAGGCCATCACCCGCGCCGTATCCATCATTCACGAGGAGGGCTAAATGCGTATTGCCATCATCGGTGCCGGCCTCGCCGGCCTTACCGCCGCCTACGAACTGCGCGACCACGACGTCGAGGTTTTCGAGGCCGCCGGGCGCATCGGCGGGAAGCTGTATTCCGTGCCATTTAATGACGGCCCCACCGACATGGGCGCCGAGGCCTTCCTCGCCCGTCGGCGCGATGCCGTGGACTTCTTCCACACCCTCGGCCTCGCCGGCAGTTTAGTTGACCCGTCAGGTTTGCGCTCGCTGGTCTACAGCGGGGAGCTGAAGTCCCTGCCACAGGGCGGCGTGATGGGCATTCCGTCGCGTTCCGAGCCCGTTGCGCACCTGGTTTCGGAGGACACGGCGCGGCGCATCGATAATGAGCAGCCCTTCGAATGGACCGTGGGCGGCGACGTCTCGGTCGGTGAGTTGGTGCGTCAACAATACGGCGGGGACCTGGTGGACCACGTGGTTTCTGCGCTGCTGGGCGGGGTGTACTCGTGCACCGCCGATGACCTGGGCCTGCGCGCCACCATCCCCACGCTTGCCGATGCCCTCGATACCCTCGCCGCCTCCGGTCCCGTCACCCTCTCTGCGGCCGTGCGCTCCCTCGAGGAAGCCCGCGCGGATAATCCCAGCGCCGGCGGGCCCGTTTTCCAGACCTTCCGCGGCGGCTACGCCGAACTTTATGAGACCCTGGCCGAAAAATCCCGCGCCAAGATTTTCGTTGACACGTTCATTTCTGGCATCACACGCGAGGGCGATAAGTTCCGCCTGGCCGGCGCGCCGGGCGATACTGCGCCTTTCGACCGCGTGTTGGTAGCTACCCCGGCGCCGACCGCCGCGCGCTTGCTGCCCAACGTGGCTCCGGATGCGGCGACGCGGTTGAA
Organism: Corynebacterium sp. KPL2830; assembly: GCF_040225635.1. Lineage (NCBI taxonomy): Bacteria > Bacillati > Actinomycetota > Actinomycetes > Mycobacteriales > Corynebacteriaceae > Corynebacterium > Corynebacterium sp. KPL2830. Next base: position 91,754 of record NZ_JBEHFR010000004.1, read on the forward strand.
GGGGGTGAAGCTGGCGGCATCGGCAGTCGTGGGCCTCAAATTCGACTCCGACACCGATCCCTCCGGCACCTCGTTGCCGCAAAACTCCGGCATCCTCGTCGCCACCGACCAAGATGACGTGCACGCAAAGGCTTTCACGCTGTCGTCGTGCAAGTGGCCGCACCTAGCAGAGCGCGGCGGGGCGCTGGTGCGTGCCTCGTTCGGTCGGTTCGGCGACGACGCCATCGTCCGCGCCGAAGAAGATGACCTCGTGGACTACGCCCTCGATGACCTGCAGCGCCTGACCGGCTTCGATGGCCGCGCGGCAGGCGTCGCCGAAATCTTCACCCAGCGCTGGTTCGGCGGCCTGCCGCGCTTCGATGCCACCCACCTCGACACCGTGGCAGCCGTGCGCGATTCCTTGACCCAGTCCCCCGGCGTCGACGTCACGGGCGCCTGGGCCGGCGGCGTGGGTGTGCCTGCGGTCATCGCGGATGCGCGCGCTGCCGCAGCCCGCATCGCTAGCAGCTAAGTCACACACCTGCGCCCCGCAGCTAGGCCTAGAACCTAGCGTCACCTGTGGCTAGCACCACCGGAAGCCAGCGTCGGCCGCAGCTAGTGCCGCCAGCAGTTGGCGTCAGCAGTTGGCGTCAGCCGCGGTTAACGCTGCCGGTAGTTAAGAATCACCGGCGGTGGCACGGCTGAACCGCGACGCGATTCGAATAAGCAGCGAAGCGGATTTGGGCATGCCTAAACAGGCAGCAGGGTTACTGCTGCCTGAACAGGCGCTTGTGGGCGATTCCGCGCGTGCGGAAACCTTGCACAGGGGTCGTTGCCTGGCATGCGCGCAGGCTTAATCCTCGGCCGGGAATAGCGGCCGCGGCCGGGGCTGGGCGCTAGCGCTAGGGTTCGGCGCTGGGGCCGGGCACTGCATCGGGCACGGCATCGGCCCAGGGTGGTTGCCACACCACCCGCCCGCGTCTGCGGGCGAGGCGACCGCGGCGCGGCGGCCCATTCGGGTCATCGTCGTTGACGCCGTTGTGATACGGGCAGCAGGCTGCAAGGTTGGACATATTGGTATCGCCGCCGTGTTGCCAGGCTTCCAGGTGGTGGATTTGGCACTTATCCGCGGGATAATTGCATCGCGGCCACGGGCAGACGGGATTTTCGGCGGCGGCCATGAGCCGCTGCTTCTCGTTGGCCATGCGCTCGGTGCGGTAGAGGTTCACCGCGCCCTCGAAGGGATGCACGAGGGTGATAAGGCCACGTTCGGATAGGGCACGCGCGACCAATTCGGCGCCAGTAAGCCGCGCGCCGTTGGTGAGTTGGATGGTGATTTCCTCGCCGTCGCCGTCGATGATGCGGTCGAGCTCGTCGAGCGTGATGATCGCATTGGTCGTCACCGTGGGGCGCGGAGCGCCGGAGCCGGAGAAAAGCCCCGCGACGGAATCTAAAGGCGCATCCTCGTCCAGGTTGGACTCTAAGTCCGCGATGAGGGAGGACGGCCCGGTAATCGCGAGCGTCCACGGCGCGTCCTTGCGGCGGCGAATGCGCACGCCAGGGCGCGGCGGGGTGGGCGGATTGATCTCGCGCAGCTTTTTGCGCGCGAGCTTTTCCATCTCATCGGTATCCGCGGCGGTGCGGCAGAGCTCCACCCGCAGCTGCCACGCCTGGCGCTTGGTCTTGGCGCGCGTGGCGTAGCGCTCGATGACCTCGAGCGTTGGCAGCGCGTGGGCGCGTTCGCGGGCGGCGGCCACGGCGCGGCGTTGTTGCCGGGAAAAGGAGGTGGGGGAGAAGAAGGCATCGGCAAGCGTGAGCAGCGTGCGCGCAGTCCGGTTCGGCGCACCTGCCGCGCGCAGCTCGCGGGCGGACATGCCAGTGCACCCGGCGACGATGTCGATGCCGGGCGCTAAAGCCGCGAGGTATGCCTGAAGTGCTGTCATGCCCCGCAGCTTAAGGTGATAGCGCAACTAAAGCGCGGCGCGCGGGCGGGGCCTGTGGATAACTCGCCCCAAAAGCGCTAAAAGCCGCAGTTCGTTGACGCGACATGTGAATAACTAGCCCTTATTGCGGAAAACGAAGATGGAAGAGAAGTCCTGGTTCCCGTGGCCCATGTCCTGCATCTCGGCGAACCGTTCGATGGCAGCAGTTACGGCGGGCAGGGGCTTATCGGAGGTGCTCTCCATGAGCTTGGCGTCCTTGGCCAGGGCATCGACGGTGAAATCGCCCGGGTCGGTATTGCGCTCGCCGGTGATGAACGGGCCTTTCATATTCGACATGAACGATAGCCCGGTGATGTCGAGCATCTGCAGGATGACCTCGGAATCGAGCCCCTCGGATTCACCGAGCTGCAGGGCCTCCAGCAGGCCTTCGGCGGTCACGGCTAGGGCAAGGTTAGCCAGCAGCTTGCCGATGGCCGCCGTCGCCGCCGTTTCCACCCCAATCAGCTTTTCTTCGCCGGCCCAAGCCTCGGCAAGGCCGAGGGCGACCTCGCGGCGGTCATCGTCGGGCGTGCCGACATAAACGCCTAGGTTGCCCTCCCGCGCCGGGCCCAGCGAACCCACGACGGGGGAGTGGACGTATGAGTCGACGGCGGCGGCGAACTCGCGGGCATCGTCAGGCGAGACCGTGGTGGTGTCGATCCAGGTAATGCCCTCGGGGATGAGCTGTGGCTCGATGACCACCTCGCGGATCTGGTCGGGGCCGAAGAGCGAGGTGATGATGACCTCGGCGCCCTCGATGGCGGCGGCGGGGGTATCGGCGCGCGCCGCGCCCTCGTCCACGAGCGGTTGCGCGCGCTCGGCGGTCCGGTTCCACACCGTCAGCTCGTGTTCAGCTAGTAGGTGGCGGGCCAGCTCGGTGCCCATGCGTCCGGTTCCTAAAAATGCAATCTTCATACCTTCCTAGTGTGCCATCTCAGCGGGAATGCCGTTTCTATGACGTATCACGGAACTTCAGGGAACGTTGGAGGGTTGCTGTGAATTACGCCGACATGCACAGTCAAACTTTTGTATGGCGCGCGAGTCGCTAGAATGACAGACATGCCTAATACTTCCCAGTCGCAACAGTGGTTCGAGCGTTCTTCCAAAGTGATCCCGGGCGGGGTGAACTCGCCGGTGCGCGCTTTCGGTTCCGTGGGTGGCCAAGCCCGCGTGATTGAGCGGGGCGCGGGATCGCGCCTGTGGGATGTCGACGGTAATGAGTACGTCGACCTCGTGAGCTCTTATGGCCCGATGATCCACGGCAACGCGCACCCGGAAATCGTCGAGGCCGTGCAGCGGGCTGCCACCGGCGGGCTGAGTTTTGGCACGCCGACAGAGGGTGAGGCGCTGCTGGCGGAGGAAATCGTCAAGCGCACCGCGGCTAATAAGGTGCGCATGGTTAACTCCGGTACGGAGGCGACCATGTCGGCGGTGCGTTTGGCCCGCGGATACACCGGCCGCGCGAAGGTGCTGAAGTTTGAGGGTTGCTACCACGGGCACGTGGATGCGCTGCTGGCATCGGCGGGCTCGGGCGTGGCGACGTTCGGCCTGCCGGATTCGCCGGGCGTTACGGGTGCGACGGCGAAGGACACCATCGTCGTTCCTTATAACGATCTGGATGCGGTGCGCGAGGCCTTCGCAGAGAACGAGGGCCAGATTGCCTGCATCATTGCGGAGGCCTCTGCCGGCAATATGGGCACCGTGGCCCCGAATGAGGGCTTCAACGCGGCGCTGAAGGAAATTGCGCATGCCGATGGCGCCCTGCTCATCCTCGACGAGGTCATGACCGGCTTCCGCACCTCGTATAAGGGCTGGTACGGCGTCGAGGGCGTGGCGGCGGACTTGGTGACCTTTGGCAAGGTGGTTTCCGGTGGCTTGCCGGCTGCGGCCTTTGGCGGTCGCGCCGAGGTCATGGACTACCTGGCGCCGGATGGTCCGGTCTACCAGGCTGGCACCTTGTCCGGTAATCCGGTGGCGATGGCCTCGGGCCTGAAGTCGCTGCAGCTTGCCGATGAATCCCTCTACCCCCGCCTGCAAGAAAAGGCCGACCAGCTCGGCGCGATGATTTCTTCCGCGCTGGAAGCCGAGGGCGTGGCGCACCACATTCAGCGCGCGGCATCCATGTTCTCCATTCGCTTTGCAGAGGGCGAGGGCCGCAACTTCGCGGACATGCAGGCCGCGGAGAACTTCCGCTTTGCCCCGTTCTTCCACGCGTTGCTTGAAAACGGCATCTACGTGGCACCGAGCGCGTTCGAGACTTGGTTCGTCTCTGATGCTCTTGGCGATGCCGACTTCGAGCGCATCGACGCCGCCCTCAAGCCCGCCGCGAAGGCCGCGGCCGCAGCGCGTCCCGCACAATAAGGCCTGCGCAACTAGGCCTGCACAATTAGGCCTGCTCAACAAGGAGAGACATGACACGCACCATCGTTCACCTCGTGCGCCATGGCGAGGTACACAACCCGGGCAAGATTCTGTACGGGCGCATTCCGGGCTATCACCTATCCTCGCGCGGGCATTCCATGGCCGCGCGGACGGCGGAAAGCTTCCGCGATCATGATGTGACCTATTTGGCGGCCTCGCCGCTGCAGCGCGCGCAGGAAACGGCGCGGCCGATTGCGCAGGTGACGGGGTTAAATGTGGACGTCGATAAGACGCTCATTGAGTCCGGCAACCAATTCGAGGGCTTGCGCACCAAGGGCCTGCGATCGGCGCTGTGGAACCCGCGGCACTGGCCCAAGCTGACTAACCCGCTGGAGCCGTCGTGGGGTGAGGCGTATGAGGGCATCGCCGAGCGCATGCTCGGTGCGGTCGACCGCGCGCATACCGCGGCAGAAGGCCACGAGGCCGTGCTGGTGAGCCACCAGCTGCCCATCGTGATGGTGCAGCGCACGGTGCTGGGCCAGCGCCTGCCGCATGCGCCGTGGAACCGCGAGTGCGCGTTGGCCTCGGTAACCTCGCTGCTTTTTGAGGATAACCAGGTCACCGATATCTTCTATTCCTCGCCGGCGCAGGAGATTTAATGGCACGCACACGCACCCGTGCGGCAACGCGCGTTGTGGCAGCTGCGCTTTCTATAACCGCCCTGACCTTGACCGCCTGTACGCAGGACGCCGACAATGCACAAAACGCGGTGGCTACCGGCGGCGAGTTTGAATTCATCTCCCCGGGTGGGGAGCGGGAAATCCACTACGAGGAAGCCGATAGGAAACCGCTGCGCAGCTTCAGCGGCGCCGATGTCCGCGATACGGATAAGACCATTTCTTTGGACGATTACGAGGGCCAAGTCGTGGTCTTGAATTCTTGGGGCCAGTGGTGCGCGCCGTGCCGCGCTGAGGCCGATGACCTGCAGGCGGTGCACGCAGAGCTGCAAAAACGCGACCTGGGTACGGTCTTAGGCATCAACGTGCGCGACTATAACCCGCAGGTATCCAATGACTTCTTGGACGATAACGGCCTGGAGTACCCCTCCATCTATGACCCGCCGTTTAAGACGGCCGCGGCGCTCGGCGGCGTGCCTACGTCCGTGGTGCCGACCACGATCGTCTTGGATAAGCAACACCGTCCGGCTACCGTTTTCTTGCGGTCCATCACTACCGATGACGTGATGGATGTTGTGGATAAGTTAGAAAAGGAATAAATGGATTACGCAGCAAATATCGGCGGTTCGTTTGCCGAGGCTGCCACCTCCGGCCCGTTGATCCTCGGCATCCTCGCCGCGGCTCTGGCGGGTCTTGTCAGCTTTGCCAGCCCCTGCGTCATCCCGCTGGTGCCCGGCTATATCTCCTACCTCGCCAGCGTGGTTGGCGGTGAGGTGAGCTATGACGAGAAGCTGGGGGTGGGCGTCGGCAAGCGCAGGCAATGGGCCGTCGTGCTGGCGGCAGCGCTGTTCATCTTGGGCTTTACCGTGGTCTTTGTGCTGGCGACGGTCTCGGTCTTTGGCGCAATTTCTGCGCTCACGCTCAACGCCGATACGCTGATGCGCGTGGGCGGCGGCGTCACCATCTTGATGGGCGTGGTTTTCCTGGGTGCGATTCCGGCGCTGCAGAAAGACACCCGCCTGGCGCCGAAGCGCTGGACGACGTGGCTGGGCGCGCCGCTTTTGGGCGGCGTCTTCGCACTGGGCTGGACGCCGTGCCTGGGACCCACGCTGGCGGCGATCGTGTCCATTTCCGCCGGCACCGAAGGCGTGACCGCAGCCCGCGGCGCCCTGCTCATCGTGGGCTATTGCTTGGGCCTTGGCCTGCCGTTCCTGCTGGTGGCGCTGGGGTCCGCGCGGGCGATGCGCACCATTTCGTGGGCCCGCAAGCACTCGCGCACCATTCAGATCATCGGCGGCGTGGCGATGATCCTCGTGGGCGTTGCCCTGATTACCGGCCTGTGGGGCGAGTTTATTTCCTATATCCAGAAATGGACCGTGGACTACGGCGCAACCCTCATTTAGGAGAAACGTGAAATATATCCGCAAAGCCTGGCGCTGGCTTACCAGCATGCGTACCGCGCTGGCCCTGCTTTTCCTGCTGGCGCTCGCCGCCATCCCCGGATCCCTCTTGCCGCAGCGCGATCTGAACGAGCAGAACGTGCAGGAGTTCATCGAATCCAATGGCACCGTCGCGGAAATCTACGATAAGCTGCAGCTTTTTGATGTCTTTTCCTCCATCTGGTTCCAAGCCATCTTCCTGCTGTTGACGGTCTCGCTCATTGGCTGCATCATTCCGCGCTCCATCGATCACTACAAGGCGTGGCGCACGCAGCCCACGCGCGCGCCGAAGTACCTGCACCGCCTGCCGCTCAGCGCCGAGGGGCATTCGGGAAAGAGCGAGGAAGAACTCAGCGCGGAGATCCACAAGCGCCTGAAAAAGTGGCGCGTGGCCGAATACACCCCGGATGAGGACCGCGCCGGGGTGCACGCCTTTTCCGCCGAGCGCGGCTACGGCCGCGAGCTGGCCAACCTCATTTTCCACGTCGCGTTGGTGGCGATCCTGGTCACCGTGGCCGCCGGCCGCCTGGTCAACTACGAGGGCCAGGTCATCGTGGTTACAGAGTCCGGTTCGCAGGGCGGCAATACTTCGCTGGAGCAGTCCACGGAGTTTTGTAATACTTCCACCTCGAACTTTGACTCCTTCCGGGCAGGACCGCTTTTCGATGGCACCGGGCTCCACCCCTTCTGCATGACCGCGCACGACTTTACCGCGAAGTACCTGCCCAATGGCCAGGCGGAGATGTTTACTTCCAACGTTTCTTACGCAGAGGGCGACGATATTTATAAGGATTCTTCCGAATGGAAGGACTATGAGCTCAAGGTCAACCACCCGCTGCGGCTGGCGCAAAACCGCGTCTACCTGCAGGGGCATGGCTATGCGCCGACGGTGACGGTGGAGTGGCCGGATGGTGAAAAGCGCACGCAGACCATCCAATTCCAGCCCACTGACACGACCTTCTTCCTGTCTTCGGGCGTGCTGCGCTTTGACCCGCCGGCGGGCATGTACCCGGATCTTTTCGAGCGCCGCCAAAACCAGCTGGCCATCCAAGGCCTCTTCGCCCCGACGGCCGAGTGGAGCGGTGAGAATGGCAAGCTTTTGCAGTCCTCCCACCCGGGCCTGAATGATCCGGCGCTGGCGGTCGATATTTATCGCGGCGATGCCGGCCTCGATACAGGTACCCCGCAGTCGCTCTTTTCGCTGGATTCAAGCCTGGTGCACTCCGGGCAGCTGCAGAAGATCGACCGCGTGAACCTGAGCCAGGGCGATGACGTCACGCTTGACGATGGCACCAAGATCACCTTCAACGGCGCCAATGAGTTTGCCAATTACCAGGTCTCCTATGACCCATTCCAGAAGTGGGTGCTGGTGTCAGCACTTGTCATGCTGGTATCCCTCGTGGCCTCGTTGATGATTAAGCGCCGCCGCGTCTATATTCGCCTGCGGTCGGATTCCGCTGGCGGTACCGCCATCGAGATGGGTGGTCTCGCCCGCACCGACCGCGCCGGCTGGTCCGAGGAATTCCACGAGCTGCACCGCGCGCTCTTGGAGCTTCCGGATCCAGATGAGGTGGAAGAAGACAAACTCTATACTGATGATTGATCCAACTATAGTTGGATCCCGCTGCTTGCATGAGTAAGGTAATCAGCATCATCCCGCACGTGTGAAGGCTAGGTGGACTCCCTTGCAGATCGATCAGAATCTGTCGAACTTCTCGGATCTCGCGGTGCAGACCGCATTCGTGGTGTACTGCGTCGCGCTTCTTATGTCGCTGTTGTACTACGGCCGCATACGTAGCCTCATCGAGGCGCGTCGCGTCAACCGCTCGGAGGCGTCCAAGGTATTGGTCGGCGCCGGGGCCGAGGCTGCCGCGGCTGCTCCCGCCGCCGGGGCTGGCGGCGGCGATACCGGTGCTGACGCTGCAACCGGCACGGGCGCAACGGATGTAGGCACCGACTACGAGGCTGAGGCGGCGTCTGCGGCCGCAACCTTGAGCGAGGAAGAAGTCGCGGAGAAGGAACGCAAGCTGGATAAGCTCGGCGGCATGACCAGCTCACTGATGTGGGTTGGCATTGCCCTGCACGCCGCGGCCATCGTGCTGCGCGGGCTGGCCACGGGCCGTTTCCCGTTTGGCAACCTTTACGAGTACGTGTTGATGGTGTCCTTCGGCGTGCTCTTGGTGGGCAATATCGCCATGCAGCGCAAGGAATGGCGCACGGTCTGGCCGTGGATCCTTACCCCTGTGCTGGCGCTGATGTTTTACGGCTCCACCAAGCTATATGCGGAGTCCGCACCTGTGGTGCCGGCCCTGCAATCGCACTGGCTGCCCATTCACGTCACGGTGGTGTCCTTGGGCGCGTCCATCGGCATCATTTCCGGCATCATCTCGCTATTGACCCTGTTGCGCCAATGGCAGCCAAAAAACGCGGAGCGTGGCATCTTTGGTGCTCTGGCTTATCCGCTGCCATCCGCGGCCAAGATTGACCGCTTGGCGTACCGCTTGGCCGTTATCACCCTGCCCACCTTGGGCCTGGGCATCATCTTGGGCGCCATCTGGGCCGAATCCGCGTGGGGTCGCTTTTGGGGCTGGGATCCGAAGGAAACCATGTCCTTTGCCACCTGGATTCTCTATGCGGCCTACCTGCACGCGCGGGCGACCCCGGCCTTCCGCAAGGCGGCGCCGTGGATCAACGTTTTGGCCATGGCGGCGATGGTATTCAACCTCTTCTTCATCAATATGGTGGTCTCCGGCCTGCACTCCTATGCGGGGCTGAACTAAATGGCCACGAACCATAGCCCGCGCAATAAGCAGGGTAAGCCCGCCGGCGATAACGAGCTCATCCTGGGCTTGGGCGCGCAGATTGCGCAGCGGCGGCGTGAGTTGGGCATCGTCCAGCAGCAGCTTGCCGATGCCGCCCAAGTCTCCCGCTCCACCCTCCACACCATCGAACACGGTGGGGCAGGCGTGCGGTGGGAGAAGGTTACCGCAGTGGCAGAAGCGCTGGGACTTGAGATGCGGTTCGTGCCAAAGGGTTAATCCTGGTTGTCGTCTTGGCCCTTTGAATCACCTTTGCCGTCGGCGTCGCGAGTGCGGCGCTGGCGGCGTTTTTCTTCCTCGGCCTCCTGCCTGCGGCGCTGCTTGAAGCGCTCCTTTTCCAGGTTCCACAGGAATTCCTCGTCATCATCGGGGCCCTTGATGGAACGCGGTTGTTCTTCAACCTGGCGGGACTTCCAGGATGATGGCCCAAAGGCCTTCCACACCAGGTAGGCGGCGAGGACAAAAAGCAGTAGGAGGATTAGTCGACCCATGCAGATTATTCTACCTGTACGGCGTACAATCGACCCCCATGACGCACAACCCTGAGCCACCGAAACCGGACCCCGAACTGCGCCGTCGCTCCCGCAAGGCGCTATGGAAATACGGGCTCGCGCGCGTGGTGCTTTTTATCGCGCTCACCGCGGTCATCGAGCTGCTGGCGGTAGCGATTGGTTTCCCCATCCCTATCCTCATGGCAGCGCTCCTGGCGCTCTTTGTCGCCCTGCCGCTATCGATGCTGATCTTTAAAAACTGGCGCATCGAGGCCACGCAGACGCTGGCGGAATACTCCGCGCAGCGCAAGGCGCACAAGCGGTGGGTGCAGGCCGAATTGGAAGGCCGCGCGGAGGCCTAGGCGCGGACTAGACCAGGGCGACGGCGATGGCTTCGATCACTGCCCAGATGAGCATGGCGCGCCCGGTCAGCCCCAGCACGGGGATGAGCTGGGGCCCAGTGGCACCGCGATTGACGGTGCGCACCGCGCGGAGCGCAAACGGGAAGTAGACCAGGCCTGCGAGCGCAAGCCAGCTGTCGAAGGCAACCGCGATGGTGAGCACAAAGGGCAAGAGCAGCAGGCCGGTAAAGAGCAGGCGGGCGTTCTTATTGCCCAGCCGCACCGAGAGGGTGATCTTGCCGGCCTCGGCATCGGAGGGAATATCGCGGATATTATTGACCAGGTTCACCCCGGAGCTCATGGCGCCGATGCCGATGGCCAGCGCTAGGCCCGTCCAGGAAATGCGGCCGGCTTGGGTAAATTCGGTGCCGAGCACGGCGACGAGGCCGAAGAATATAAAGACGGCGACCTCGCCCAGGCCGCGGTAGCCGTAGGGGTTCTTGCCACCGGTATAAAACCACGCACCGGCGATGCACAGCGCGCCGATGAGGATGAGCCACCAAGCACCAGCGGCCAGCGACAGGATGATTCCGGCTAAGCCTGCGACGGCAAAGCACCCGAACGCGGCGTATTTCACGTGGCGCGGTTGCGCAAGCCCGCTGCCGGTCAGGCGCTGCGGGCCGGTGCGGTCATCATCGGTGCCGCGGATGCCATCGGAATAGTCATTGGCATAGTTCACGCCGATGATAAGCGCCCACGCCACGATGAGCGCGAGCACCGCGCGGCCGATATGCCCGCTATTAATGCCGAAGGCCGCGCCCGTACCGGCGATTACGGGTGCGAAGGCATTAGCCCACGTATGCGGGCGGGCGCCATTGATCCAATCCTGTGCGGTAGCGGAATAATTACCGGCTGATGAAGTCATAGCCACCATTGTGCCACTGGGTTAGCGGCGTTTAGCAATCAGGAAGCCGGGGTCGGGGCTGGAGTCGAGGCCGGGGCCGGAGCCCGCGGTGGAAGTTAGGCGCTAAAGAGGGCGGCAACGGCGTGGCGGTCAATCTTGCCGGGGCCGGTGGTAGGAAAGTCCGCGAGGTGCTTTAAATCCTTAGGCAGCTGCCATCGGGGGAGTTCGGCGTCTTCGAAGGCTTCGAAGATATCGCCAAGCTCGGCCTTACCGGTATAGGCGGCCACGATGGCCTGGCCCAGCCGCGGGTGCGGGATGCCGACGACGCATGCCTCGTCAACCCCCGGCACGCGGAGGAGCTCGCGTTCCAAGACCTCCGGGTGCAGCTTCAGCCCGCCGGAGTCGATGACATTATCGAGGCGTCCGGTCACGGTAAGGATGCCGTTTTCGATGACGCCGGCATCGGAAGTGGCGAACCACCCGTTTCCGGGAAAAGCCTCGTGGCTTGGGGCGTTGCGGTAGCCCCGCGCGATGGTGGGCCCGCCCAGCAGGATGCGGCCGTCTTGGACGCGGGCGGTCGTCCCAGGCAGCGGGCGGCCGTCGTAGACGCAGCCGCCGGCGGTTTCGGAGGAACCGTAGGTGGTGGTAATAGTGATGCCTCGGTCCGTGGCCGCGGCGTGCAGGCGCGGGTGGATGGCGGCACCGCCCACTAAGATGGCATCGAAACCTTGGAGCGCGTCGATGCCCTCCGGCACATCCATGGCTTTGGCCAGCTGCAGCGGGGTGAGCGCGGTGTAGGTGCGGTCGCCGGTGCGGGAGAGCTCCGCTGCGGCGCGGGCGAAGGCAGAGATATTGAAGCCCGCGCTGAGATCGAGGCAGAGCGGATCCACCCCGGCCACTAGGGAACGGATGAGGACCTGGATGCCAGCGATGTGATGGGCGGGCATCGCCAAGAGCCATTGCCCAGGGCCGCCAAGGACCTGGTGGGTGGCATCGGCGCTGGCGACCAGGTTGGCCGGTGTTAATTGTGCGCCCTTTGGGGTGCCGGTGGACCCGGAGGTGGAGACCACGAGCGCGATGTCCTCGGCGATGGGCTCGCCGGCGCGTTGGGAATTGCGCAGGAGGGTGGCGCGGGTGGCATCGGCAAGCGGCAGCGGCAAAAAGCAGGACCTACCGGCAATGGCGGATTCGAGGTCCGGCAGGATGGTCGCGGGGTCGTGCGGATCGACGGGCAAGGGGGCGAGGATAGTCACGGCACTAGATCTTAAGGCCACGGCGGGACAAACCCCGGTTGCGGCCGGGGTGAGTCGATACAGGGATCAGCGGTGGCTGTCCTCCTGATCAAAGGGTCGCTCGTTATTGGCCTCGGCCTCTTTAATGCTGCGCAGCATCCACACGCGCGAGCCGAGCACGCCCGCGACGGCGAGGACCGCGAGCAGGATACAAAATGCGATGAGCACGGTGCGGGGCACTCCTTAGTAGTAGTACGGGAACTCGTCCCAGTTGGGCTCGCGCTTGTCCAGGAAGGACTGCTTGCCCTCGACGGCCTCATCGGTCATATAGGCCAGGCGGGTGGCCTCGCCGGCGAAGACCTGCTGGCCCATCAGGCCATCATCGGTAAGGTTGAACGCGAATTTCAGCATGCGCTGGGCAGTGGGGGATTTCATGTTGATCTCCTGGCCCATGCGGATGGCGGCGTCCTCGAGCTCGCCGTGGTCTGCGACCTCATTGACCGCGCCCATCTCATACATGCGCTGGGCATCGTAGGTGCGGCCCAAAAAGAAGATCTCGCGGGCGAATTTCTGGCCCACCATCTTGGCCAGGTAGGCCGAGCCGTAGCCCGCATCGAAGGATCCGACGTCCGCATCCGTCTGCTTAAAGCGCGCCTCCTGGCGGGAGGCCACGGTCATATCGCAGACCACGTGCAACGAGTGCCCACCACCGGCGGCCCACCCATTGACCACGGCGATAACCACCTTGGGCATGGTGCGGATAAGCCGCTGGACCTCCAGGATGTGCAGGCGGCCGCCTTCGACCTTCGCACGGGCCTCGTCGACGCTGGATTCATCCGCCGTCGCATCATCGTGGGCGTGCTCGGTGGCGTAACGGTATCCGGAACGGCCGCGAATGCGCTGGTCGCCGCCGGAACAAAACGCCCAGCCGCCATCCTTTTGCGAAGGCCCATTGCCGGTGAGCAAGATCGTGCCCACATCCGGGGTGCGGCGGGCGTGATCCAAGGTGCGATACAGCTCATCCACGGTGTGCGGCCGGAAGGCATTGCGCACCTCCGGCCTGTCGATAGCGATGCGCACGATGCCATTCTTCCGACCGTCCGCCGCCAGGCGGTGATAGGTGACGTCCGTGAGATCCCCAAAGCCCTCAACCGGGCGCCACAATTCCTCACGGAACGGATTTTCGGTGCTGTATTTCTTCTGCTCGCTCATAGCGCCCAGCATAGTGGGCGCGAAAAAGTTTAGTCCCCATTCCCAACCCTCACCTCTACGCACTGCCCAGCATGCTGGTAATAATCGATACTCAATAACTGCGAGGGGTTATCCCGCAATGTACCCGTGTGCCCTATGCTGGCGCGGTCATCTATACGGTGGGAAGACTCGAACTTCCTCAACCCTTTAACGCCAAAGGGTGCCAAGATGTCCTCGAATTTCCCCTCGAAGGCGGGGGCATACTCGCTGCAAGTGCGTAAAGGCTACCGCCACGCGCGCGGCGTGGCATGACTAAAGCTTCGCTATGGAGTTATCAGTTCCGTATTCCAGTTCAACTGTTGGATGCGGGTATCAAGCTCCCGGTACTGCTTGGACAGGTCATCGACCCGCTTGCGCAGCTCTGCTACCGGCAGCGTGGCCACGAACTTAATCTCCGCGCGGGAGTAGCGGTCCTGCCGCGCGCCCGCGGCCTGGGCGAGGTCGTGGTAGATGCGGCGGGTGCGCACGAGGCCATCGCGAAGCGCAAGTGCCTGCATCAGGTTCTTCTCGCCATCGAAATCGGTGGCCACGTTCGTGGCATTGATGGCCTGCACGAGCTTATCGATGCGCCCGGTAATGCCCTCCAACTCGCGCAAAAGCTCGGCCGGATCCTCGTCCGGGGTATCGCCCTCCTGCACGCGCACGACGGAGAGCAGGCGCTCGCGCAGCTCATTGAGCCGTTCCTGCGCCTGCGCGCGCTCTGCTAATGCCTCTGCCAGTAACATGGTTCCTCCTTCAGGGGTAGGTAGGAACCAACGTAGCCGGGGTGGGAACTGGGGTCAATGGTTTCTAAGGATGAAAGATGTTTTTATCCACTCCTTAATAGATTTCTTTGGCTGGGGTTCAGTTCTCATTACCCCTGATAGACTTCAATTCGACTAGAAAAGGACACCCACCAAGCTGGGGTTCAGTTCTCATTACCCCTGATAGACTTCCGAGCTCGGAGCACCTACTCATCGAAGGGCTGGGGTTCAGTTCTCATTACCCCTGATAGACTTCAAACTTTAAAAGATAAGGGCTGGCATATGCTGGGGTTCAGTTCTCATTACCCCTGATAGACTTCGTGCGGAAATGCGCAGGCAAAAGGATACGCTGGGGTTCAGTTCTCATTACCCCTGATAGACTTCACAGGGGATCAGAGCATAGAAAGGGGAGGCTGGGGTTCAGTTCTCATTACCCCTGATAGACTTCTGCTTCATAGTGTTGTTGTATCTCCTTTGCTGGGGTTCAGTTCTCATTACCCCTGATAGACTTCGCGCACGCACGCGGGTGGTGCGACCGACGCTGGGGTTCAGTTCTCATTACCCCTGATAGACTTCCGAACCGCATGCGAGACACTAGCAATCGGCTGGGGTTCAGTTCTCATTACCCCTGATAGACTTCTAGAGAACCTAATTAGCGCTGCGCAAAAGCTGGGGTTCAGTTCTCATTACCCCTGATAGACTTCGCGCTGCAATGACGACGGCGGATAGACTGCTGGGGTTCAGTTCTCATTACCCCTGATAGACTTCTAACCGCATAATCAACGCCACCTGCAAGGCTGGGGTTCAGTTCTCATTACCCCTGATAGACTTCACGAGGATTGCGCGCGCGCTCCCCCTCAGCTGGGGTTCAGTTCTCATTACCCCTGATAGACTTCGAACGATTCGGTGTCACCCAGTCGATGGGCTGGGGTTCAGTTCTCATTACCCCTGATAGACTTCATCGGGTCATTCTCACGCCAAGCACCGAGCTGGGGTTCAGTTCTCATTACCCCTGATAGACTTCTGGAGCGAAAGCACCACGTGGCGAGACGGCTGGGGTTCAGTTCTCATTACCCCTGATAGACTTCGTACGTTACGCCGTATGTCGAGGTAAGAGCTGGGGTTCAGTTCTCATTACCCCTGATAGACTTCCCATTCTGATTGGTTTGGGCGCATGGACGCTGGGGTTCAGTTCTCATTACCCCTGATAGACTTCAGTGCGGCCCAAAAAGGCCGTTTAACTGGAGTTTATCGGTGATCCTGCTTCAAAAAATTACGAGTTGGGATGGCTTTTCCTCTACTTCAGCCGGCTCTGCCTTAGAAAATCTGATGGCTTTTGCCCACTGATTATCAGTGACGGAAATTATCCTGATGTCGCCACCTTCTGGGAGAGCCGTCTTTATTTGTTTGACGGTCGAAGCGATTCTAGAAGACAGTGGGAAGTACTGGACATAAACGCTTAGTTGAGACCTGCAGAATCCGAGATCCAAGAGATGGTTTCGGAATTTGTTCGCTTCACTAGTTTGTTTCTTGGATTTAACAGGCAGATCGAACATCACCACACACCACATTGGTTCACTATCCTTCGCTGGCATCGAGGATTCCTTCCCAACGGGGAACGCTTAGATTACGAACTGCTCCCTCGACATACAGACCATAGTGCTGGCCAAATTCATTAAAAACGGTGCTTAATGATTTTCCATCAGCTTCGAAGGCCCAAGTTAGAGCAGTGGAAATTGCCGTCTTTTGAGAAGCAGCTAATTCATCTCCATAGTTGATGGTTGTGAATACGATCTGGTCCACCATGGGGCGGAAGGGTTCCATGAGATCGTCCACAAGAGCCCAGTTATTTCCACGGCCATGATGAAACACACCGAGTGTTCCAGATAGTCCAGCACCGGCGATGGCACGAATCCCGTAGCCACGCAAAAGCGTGTAGCCGTAATCCAATGCGGAATTCCAACCAGGATCGCCGACACCGGGTAAGCGCGAGAATGCTTGGTCATGCGATAGACAGGACCAGTATTTTCGGGCTGCTTGAGCCTCCCGATTCTCGGGATCCCCGGACTTTACAGTGCGAGATAGTTTAACCAGTTCATTGGCACCGTTCTTTTGTAGAGCTTTCAATACGGACGCCTGACCGTGGATTTTGGCAGCGACTATCCGAGTCCAGGCCTGTTTCTTTTTAGGAATAGAGAGTTGCGCTTGTGCTTGCTGTCGTGCACCCAACCGTGAGTGCTGATTCCATGGGTAGGCGCCAGACACTGGAACGCCCCGCCAATCGCAAACTAATAATGCGATGTCATAGTCACCAAACTTCTGAAGCACGGCACCACTGATTGAGCTCTTGGATCCGATCAGAACTACTGCAATTTGGGATAGGGGTATAGCGACATCGTCAGCATCGACCTTGCTGATGACGAGTTGACCCCGAGAATATCGAAGTGAACCGTGAAGATTCAGACAGTCTATTACTCGCCATCCAGCATTCATTTTCTTACTCCGCCTTCCACGAGATTGGAAGGTGCGCATTGCTGGTGAGCCTTGCTCTGCCCAATGCATCACGCCTTACCACCGTAACGTGTCCCTCACCAAAGAGTTTATTTATAGCAGGCAGCCAACCTGGTCGGTCAATAACCTTCTTAGCACCTATCGAAGTATCTTCACGCAGACCTTCTGCGCTCATTTGGAGTGGTCGGAGCCTTAACTTGGATGGGGAGTAAAATCCGTCCAACCGCCAACGCCGGACTTGACCGAGCTCGCTTTGCATCTCCGCGATTTGGCCGGTATCGAACTTAGACGTATCTATGACCAGCTCGTCATCGGTGACGAGCCAGCCTAGGTACTCTGCTGTATTTTCTGCCAGTGCCTTTCGCAGCTTTGGTTCGGCCTGTCGGACTGACATTGTTTGCGGTTTGATCTCAACAGAAAACAGGTCTTCGTGACGGTGTCGAATGAGATCGGAAGTATAGACGCGAAGCATGCAGTAAACCGGCGCTTTCTTGCCGGGAATCTTGTAAATGCGTGCATGGTGGAATCGGCTCAACTCGGCATAGCCGCCACGAACCTTGATGGCTCCCGCACCTACAGGGAATACTTCAATCTCATCTTCTGCGTCATACCAAGTACCGTGAATGCGGATCCGGCGATCTGGATTCTCTGGGAGTCCGTTCTTTTCATCGAAGTCCGGTTCGCGGGTAAGCGCACACCACAAAGCCTCGCTGGATGCGCGGTCGATATCGGTGACGGAGATGGCGTCGCCCACTCGAACGGTCTTCAATTCGCCAATGGTGTCCTCGTGTGCACGCCCATTTCCTAGGCGTAAACGCAAGTTAGAGGTAACGGTGATGCGATCTTCATCCAGCGCCTTTTGCAGTAGGCCAGCCAGTTTTTGCATTTTGGGAAGCCAAGCATTCCACGCAGCGCGGTGCTCTGCATCGGATCCGTTGAATTCTTTCCATTGTGAGGCGGCCTGTAGAAGCTGAGCTTCACGCTTTTTATTGGAACGAATCGCTAGGGTTTCCGCGACATAGTTTTGGGTGAATGCAATTACTGCCGCATCGACTGCATGGTGACGTCGGTCGAGTCGGGACTTTCCGGTTCCGTCAATAAACCGTAGCTTGTCGGAGATACCTGCAGCTCGGCGCGCTTCTGCAGTAAGCTCACCTCGATAGACGTTGACTACAGTATTTTCTTCTTGGAAGCGTTGTGCCACTCGGCCGCGCAGTTCGTTTGCCATCCACGCTACTGATTCCATGGAACGAGCGTCTAAAGGTTCATCGACAACGGTGCGTTTTAAGCGGTCGCAGACGTTCTTGCGGAATTTCTTAAAGTCTTTTGAAGTCATTCCGGAATCTTCTGACCAGTGTCGCGTCCTATCAAGTGCCTCTTTGAGGCTGACGCCTGGAATATTGGTTTGCGCAGCCCACACAGCAAAAGGAATGTTCTTTTTTGCCAAGTTGCAGCGATGACAGGTGGCAACCAAATTGTCCCTAGTATTTGTGGAGCCTTCCCCCGCGCGCGGAACGATATGGTCCATCTCGCAGGTTGTGTAGGTAATAGGAGAGCCGCAGTACGCGCATTGGCAGTTCTGCCTTTGTACAGATTGGTAACGCCACAAATCTGAACTACGCAGTTTTCCGTCGATGCCTAGGGTTTCCTGCATTTGCTTGAAGAGCTCTCGGTTCCGCCTGTGACGAGTATTGTTAGCTTTGTCAATTTCATTGGCTTTGGATTTGCTGATGAAGCCATCGCGAACGTGCTCGATCACCACAGACTTGGGAGCGCCCCATTCGTCGGCCGCAGCTTCTAACCACCGTGCCACTCCTTTGAGGACACGATCTACAGCTGGATTTCCAACGGGTTCGCCAATTCGAGGCGCGGGAGGTGCCCAGTTTTTGGGGATATCAAACTCAGCTAGGCGAGCTCCATAAAGATCCAGATTCTCGTCGAGCATTCGGCTAGTCAGACGCATCAAGGTGTCTTCACTGTATGCAGCACGCCCAATCGGGAGGTGAAGAGAATCTAGTTTCTCTTGTTCAGATTCATCCAAATTCGCGAAGAACGCTTGAACTTGTGCTCCGGCTGGGGAGTCGAAGTCTTCCACCTCGGAGTTGGATAGGGACTTCAGCATCGCAGCGCGCTCATCGTCGTTGGCGCCTTCCCACCAGTGCACGAGGGGTTTTACCTTGCACCCCAGGATAGTTCGGTTGGTGTCGTGCACCGGAGGCGTAGCTCCGGCGCGTTCACCATCATCGGTCATCGTGGCAGTGCCGCGGAGCTGGCCCCTGTCGATTTTTAAGATCTCGGCAACCTTGAGCCACGATGGTTCTTCTTTATGAGAGAGGTTGATCAGGTAGTTAAAAACGATGAGTTTTTCGTCTCGGTCGAGAGGAGTAGAAACACCGTCGCGGTAGATACGCAGGTTTCCAGCCAAAGCGGCGATTCGGTATTGCTGAAATGCATCGGAAGCTTTTAGAGCACGGGGTAGCTTTGGTTGCAGTGGGTCTTTTCCTACGCGTCCAATCTGTGCGCCCTTGGGAGATTCTGCGGCGAAGACAAGATCCAAAATCTGCTTTCTCAGGGGGTCATCAATTTTTTGTACTCGGCAGATTTCGTTGATTTCACGAGCGTGATCAGTCTGATGAAGACGGGCCGAGATTACTGCTTGATTAACCTGCTCCTGTGGTTTCTTTTCATCCTTTTTCTTCCCGCCACCTCGTAGCCTGTCCTTGCCAAATTGCGCAAAGGAAATTAATTGGCCGACGGTAACGGTCTCTGGGATCTTGCGGCCAGTAGACTTCTCGAGTTCTTTGCGGATCTGTTCAAAGGCATCGCTCGCCTTATCGGGGGAATACAAGCTCGATACTTTCCAGTACGGATTCCGCCAGCCACGATGGTTGGCAATATGGCGGAAAGCAATAGAGAGGTACATTCCGCGTTGGGCATCATCGGCGATATATCCATTGACCAACGCAACACGTGCATTCCAGGGGAGATAGGGATCGGAGTAATTCTCAAAGGGGCGAGTTTCCCATCCTTGGGCGGTGAGAAATTTTTCGAGATTTATCATGCGGCGACGACGGCGACGATAAAGGCGACGAGTTCGTCGAGCTACGCCAGAAGAAGCAAGTCTCGTTACCGCCCGCTTTTGCTGGTCTGGATCTAGTCCAGAATCGTGAATGAGCGATACCGAGCTCAAGATATTGTTCGGCTGGTCATTGTCATCTACTTCAATGGCGGTGCATCCCAGAGAATAGGTGCCAACATCGATGCCAACGCGGTAGGAGAGGGACAAGGGGAAAGACCTTTCAGATATGAGAAAAGCCGAACCCGAAGGTTCGGCTGGAGCATTCAACGTCGGAAACGAGCCGACGCTTACTGAGGTTCAGTTCTCATGTAAGAATATATCTCATTATTCGTAGCATTTGTAGACTAGGCAGAATATATCCACTCATTGGGGGTAAACATTAACCCTGCTGATTGGCTTCGATGGGCGATTGTGGTTTTGCTCACTTAGCTGGGGATAAGTAATGCCGGATAGTATGGCTCCATGAACATCGATGACGTTGTCGACCGCGCCCACGTAGTCTCCCTCCCGCTGGCCGTGAAGTTTCGCGGCATCACCACGCGGGAGGCGTTGCTCATTGATGGGCCTGCCGGTTGGGGTGAATTTGCGCCGTTCCTGGAATACGGGCCCGCGGAATCGGCCGCGTGGCTGCGCGCCGGGCTGGAGGCCGCTTACGAGGGCTTTCCTAAGCCCGTCCGCAAGTGGGTAGAGGTCAACGCCACCATTCCCGCCGTTCCCGCCAGCGAGGTACCCGCGATCGTGGATCGCTATCCAGGCTGCCGGACGTTCAAGATCAAGGTGGCGGAGAAGGGCCAGACGCTTGCCGATGACATCGCGCGCGTCCATGCCGTCCGCGAACACGTGAGTGCCCGGGGCGTTATCCCGGTGCTGCGCGTGGATGCCAATGGCGGCTGGAGCGTAGCCGAGGCGGTAGAGGCCGCCCAGGCACTCATGCCGCTGGACTATATGGAGCAACCCTGCGCCAGCGCGGAGGAACTCGTGGAGGTGCGCAGGCAGCTCATGCGCAACGGGCTTTTTGTGCGCGTGGCCGCAGATGAATCCATTCGCAAGGTTGAGGATCCGTACCGCGTGGCGGATCTGCAGGCGGCAGATGTAGCGGTGGTTAAACCCGCTCCGCTAGGCGGGGTGCGCCGCGTCCTCGAGGTGGCACAGCACCTGCGCGAACGGCACATGGACATTACGGTGGCCTCGGCGCTGGATACCTCCATTGGTATCAATATGGGCTTGGCAGCGGTGGCGGCGTTGCCGCAAATCTATGATGACGAGGACATCGACGTCACCCCGGCTGCGGCGGGCCTGGCCACGGGAAGCCTTTTCGAGGAAGACGTCACCGCGCCGCGTCAGCTACACGACGGGCACCTGCGCGCCGAGATCCTCGCCCCTGAACCGGACCGCCTGTCCGCCTTGGCCGCCCCGGCCAACCGCCGCGACTGGTGGTTCGAGCGCCTGCGGGAATCGTGGCAATTCCTGTAGTTACTCCTAAAGCATAAGAAAAGCGCCTGGCACTTGCCAGGCGCTGTTATCTATCTAAACCTTAGACCAACTCGTGGGTGAGGTTGGCCGGGCGGGTGTAGGTATTAACAACCGGGGACCACTTGATGGCGTCGTCCACGATCTTCTGTAGGGTCTCCTTGTCGGCGTCGCCGTCGATGTTGACCTTAACGTTGACGTCGGAAACGCCCGGGCGCTTGTCCTCGCCCAAGTCACCAACGCCCCAGGTTGGGGAGAGGTCGATGTCGCCAACGATGTCGAGCTCCAGCTTGGTCAGGGTAACGCCGCGGTGCTGGGCGATGGCCTGGATACCAACGTTAATGCAGGCGCCAAGACCAGCCTGGGCGACCTCGGTGGGGTTGGGTGCGGAGTCATCGCCAAGCAGCGGCAAAGGCTCGCCCACCTTGATGGTGTGGTCGCGCACGGTGGTGTTATTGCGGAAGAAACCGTCAGCCTCGGTGTGGGTGCGGACGTGCTTCTTAGCACCCTCAGGGTTGTCGATGTTCTTCTGTGCTAGGTCGTTGAGCTTCTCGCCGTCGATGGGCTCGAGAGCGTCGCCTTCGTTGTGATTCGGGGTGAGA
The DNA here is from genome assembly GCF_040225635.1 of Corynebacterium sp. KPL2830. Lineage (NCBI taxonomy): Bacteria > Bacillati > Actinomycetota > Actinomycetes > Mycobacteriales > Corynebacteriaceae > Corynebacterium > Corynebacterium sp. KPL2830. Next base: position 113,635 of record NZ_JBEHFR010000004.1, read on the forward strand.
TCAGACATTAAATTGCTCCTTGTATCAGATGTTTATTAACTGATGGCGCCATCGTAACGCGAAGGCACATATAAATCTAGAACAAGGGGTCTATTTTGTGGAGAAAGGCAGGTCTAGAGTGAATATAAATGTGTGCACTGCATTAGTGAATATAAATGTGTGCACTGCATTTGCTGACCTGTGAATTTAGAAATTGACACCTTGGTACACCTAGCCTAGGTTCATTCTGAACAAACCACTTGGTCTAGTTAAGAAAGAACGTATGGTGCATAACCGGAACCTGTCGCGACGGCAGATACTGCGCAGCGCGATGGCAATGGGCGGGGTAGCACTCGGCTCGCAGGTGCTATCTGCATGCTCCTCGGCGCGACAGGAGGACAACGCTTAGTCCGGGAAATCCGGGCAGGGCGGGGAATCCCTCACCATCGGATTCGTGCCCATCGCATGCGCGTCACCATTGGTCGCGGCCGATGGCTTGGGCGCCTTTGCAAAGCAGGGCCTCAACGTTGAGCTGCGCAAATTCGCGGGATGGGCGGATCTCTGGACCGCCTATGCCACCGGCGCCTTAGACGTAGCGCACATGCTCTCGCCTATGCCGTTGGCCATCGATGCCGGTGCCACCAATGCCTCCCGGCCTACCGAGTTGGCTTTTACGCAAAACACCAACGGGCAGGCACTGACCTTGTCCACTTCCCACCTGGATACCGTGTCGCGGCCCGCGGATCTCAAGGGCATGGTGCTGGGCATACCCTTTGAATACTCGGTGCATGCCCTCTTGCTGCGCGATTACCTCGTGGCCGGCGGCGTCGATCCGGTTTCCGATGTGGAGCTGCGCCTGTTGCGCCCAGCCGATATGGTGGCGCAACTTTCAGTCGGTACCATCGACGGTTTCATTGGCCCAGAGCCCTTCAACCAGCGCGCCCTGACTACCGGCTCGGGCCGGGCCTTTGTGCCTACCCGCCAGATGTGGGATAACCATCCGTGCTGCTCGGTGGCCGTGGCGAAGGAAGTGGACCGGGGCGTGCGCGACCGCGTGGTCGCGGCGTTGCACGAAGGCGCCCAGTACGTCGATAGCCCGCACCACGTCCACGAATCGGCCTCCATGCTGGCCAAGGAGAAGTACCTGAACCAGAAGGAAGAGCTGATCTCGCGGGCGTTGGCCGGAAATTACACCACCTGGGACGGCAAAGAACTGGTGGATCCACAGATGATTAAGTTCGGAGGCAGCACCTCTGTCACCGCAATTACGTGGATGGCCGCCCAAATGGCCCGCTGGGATTTGGGCGGAAAGGCAATGCCGATGGATGACCAAGCGTTGCTAGATGTCACGAAATCCGTTTTGCCGCGCGAAGCCGATCTCACTACGGACCCAGTGGAAATCAACGGCCATTCCTTCGATCCCCTGCACCCCACCGCCGGATACCAGCGTTAAGGACCCCCACGCTTATGACCACACTGAAAAATCACAGCGCTAGCACCAGCACCGCGCACTCCACTGGCACCCACACCGCAGCGCCCAATTCGGGCCGCACCGCCGGCCGCAAGAAGAAGCGCCGGGAGAGCCCGTGGCAGGCGATGGGCCTGGGCATTGCGCTTTTTATTGCCTTCATCGCCATCTGGCAGGCGGTCGCGGCTGCGGGCTGGCTTTCAGATATCGCCCCCACCCCCGCGCGCACCTGGGATAGGGCCGTAGAGATCCTTTCTGATCCCTTCTACCGGGATGGGCCGACCTCGGTGGGCATCTTTTGGCACATGGTGGCCTCCCTGCGCCGCGTGCTCATTGGCTTTGTCATCGCCATGGCGATTGCTATTCCGCTGGGCTTTTGGTTGGGTTCTTCTGCCACCTTCCGCCGCGCGACGGATCCCTTTGTCCAGATCCTGCGCCCCGTCTCCCCGCTGGCATGGCTGCCACTAGGATTGGCGCTGCTTCGCGATGCCGAGAATACCGCCGTCTTCGTCATCATCCTCTCCGCTTTATGGCCGACGCTGCTCAATACCATCGAGGCCGTCCGCGGGATTCACCCCACGTATAAGAACCTGGCGGCCACGCTCGGCACGAACCGGCTGCAACAGCTCCTCTACATCGTCGGCCCAGCCGCGCTGCCAGGGATTATCACCGGCATGCGGCAATCGCTATCGACCGCCTGGTTGGTCATCGTGGCCGCGGAAATGCTCGTTGGCGGGCAGGGCGTCGGTTTCTTTGTATGGAATATGTGGAACCGCCTCGATATTGACGCCATCGTCGTGGTCATCGTGCTGATCGGTGTCATCGGATTGGCCCTGGATTACCTCGTTGCCTCCCTGCAGAAAGTGGTGCGCTATGACTAATGCCCATATCGAATTTGCTGGTATTACCAAAAGCTACGGCCCAACCAAGATCATTGGGGATACCTCAGTATCCATTGGAGAGGGCGAGTTCGTGTCCCTGCTGGGGCCATCGGGCTCCGGCAAATCCACCATGCTGAATATGATCGCGGGCCTGGCATGTCCCTCTACCGGCGAGGTGCGCGCGCGAGGCGAGGCCGTGACCGGCCCAGGCCCAGACCGCGGCGTGGTATTTCAAAACCACGCGCTCCTGCCGTGGATGACGGCGCGCGGGAATATCGAATTCGGGCTGCGATCGGCCCGCCCGGAGCTGTCGAAGGCAGAGCGCACCAAGATTGCGCAGGACTTCCTCGACGAGGTCAGCTTGGGCCATGCGGCCGACCGGCGCCCGTCGCGGTTATCCGGAGGCATGCAGCAGCGCGTCGGTTTGGCGCGCGCCTTCGCCATCGGCTCGGATATCTTATTGCTCGATGAACCCTTCGGCGCGTTGGATGCGCTTACCCGCCGCCAGCTGCAGTCGCTGCTGTTGAATGTGTGGGAAGAAAACCGCCGCACGGTGGTCATGGTCACCCACGACGTGGATGAGGCAGTATTGCTCTCGGATCGCATTGTGGTCATGTCGCCGGGGCCAGAGGCCACCATCATCGAGGACATTGAAGTGGGCTTGCCCCGCCCGCGCAGCGGTAGCGATGACTCCGCGGTGGTGGAGCGCAAAAATGAGCTGCGCGAACGGCTCCTTGGGCTGCTCGAAAACGGCTAGAGCGAGAGGATGTTCCTATATAGGTTGTCAACTTCGTGGGTGGGCTTGTTGGGGGTGTGTTGACTTTAGGTTGCTGCGGCGTTGAGTCTTTTGCCTTCTTTGCGTTTTCGTTCATAGAATTGCCGGGAACGCTCGTGGAATCTGATCGATGCAAAAGACGATTGCTATAGGGCGTTCTTTAATTTTTTGTTGCCAGCCCGATTGGGCGAATTCGACATAAGGGCCTGACCCCCGAAATGTGGACACGTCGGGGGTAGCTGTGCTGTGGGGTTGCCCGCAAATCGTGGACACGTAGTGGAGCTACCTAGTGGTTAGGCAGCTATTTCTTTTCTGCTGGTGGTTAGGCTGGTGTGGTTCTCGAAATCGACAGGGCTTACCATCCCGAGAGCGGAATGCCGGCGCCGACGGTTGTAGACCACTTCAATCCAGTAAGCCACAGCCTGACGCGCAGCAGCGCGGGTTGCCCAGTGCTTCCGGTCGCAGGAGCGTGTCAAGTTGTTTGTGTGTGGGGTTAGGTTTATAGGTATTTGTCGAAGCGGTCGGGAAAGGCCACGGCCATTTGGTTGATGGCTTGTTTCCAGCCAGAAACTCGGGCTCCTTCCATGAGTCTGCCGGCTGTTCTTGAGACTCGTTTGCCTTGCTTGGCCCTCTTTAAGGCTCGTTTGTCTTCAATATTGCAGATCATCAACCACAGCGTCTTGAGCGCGGATTCATCGTTAGTGAACTGCACCCTGTTGCGGGTGGCTTTACG